>JBFGDW010000001.1:0-50769 GCA_041580435.1 Candidatus Polarisedimenticolia bacterium
CAGGTCCGAGACGGTGGGGCCATGGAGGAACGGGAAAGGCTCCCGCCGGGAGAGGGCCAGTCCCAGGGCCGTGGCATCGGAGAAGCCCACCAGCAGCTTGCCGGCACGGGCCATGGCCTCCAGGTCCAGCATGGGGAGCAGGCGCGTGGTGCCGTAGCCGCCACGGGCGTAGATGACGCCGCGGGCGCCGGCATCGGCGAAGGCCGCCTCCAGGTCATCGGCCCGCTCCCGGTCCGGACCGGCCAGGAACCCCTCCTGGCCGCGGGCGTGGGGCGCCAGATCCACCTCAAGACCCAGGGCGCGCAGCCGGGCCATCCCCGACTCCAGGCGCGCAGGGTCCACCGGGCCGGCCGGTGCCACCACCCAGAGCCGGTCCCCAGGCGCCAGCGCCGGCAGCGCCCGGCTCACGGGGACGCGGTCCCCTGGGCGCCCCGGTGCTCCGCCGCCGCGGCCTCGACTCGCGCCGGGCTCGCCAGCAGGTCCACGCCGGTGAGGGCCAGAGCCTGCACCGAGCGCAGGAGCCCGGCGCGTCCCTGTGCCGACAGGGTCGCGGCGGCGAACTCCCGGGTGTGGCTGGCCACGGTGGGGGGCGCGATGGCGAAGAAGGGATGCAGGCTCGGCACCGCCTTGGAGACGTTGCCCATGTCCAGGGAGCCCATGCTCTCCCGCGGGGCATCGTTGACCGGGATGCCGAGACGGGCCAGGTTGTCGCGGTACAGCCCGGCCAGGACCGTGTTGGTGAGCATCTCGTCGTAGGCGCGATCGGTGGCGCGGATCTCCAGCTGGCAGCGGTGGGCCTCGGCCAGCGCCGTGGCCATGCGCCGGAACGCCTCGCAGCCAGGCTCCAGGATCTCCCGGCGCGGCGCCCGCAGGGAGAACCGCCCCACGGCCCGCTCGGGGACGATGTTGGGGCGCATGCCCCCCTCGGTGATCACCCCCACGATGCGCAGCCCCGGGCGGCTGCCGCGCACCAGGGCGTCCCGCGCCCCGAACAGCGCCAGCAGCGGGTCCAGGGCGTTGATCCCCTTCTCGGGGTGGGCCACGGCGTGGGAGGCCCGCCCCAGGAAGGTCACCTCCAGGGACTGGCACGCCAGGGAGTCCACCAGCACGCGTTCCTCCACGCCTGGGTGGACCATGAGGGCGGCGTCCACGTCGGCGAACACCCCGGCCTCGGTGAGCAGGACCTTGCCTCCCAGCGTCTCCTCGGCGGGGGTCCCGATCACCCGCACCTCCCCTCCCAGCTCCTCCAGGACGCCGGCCAGAAGCAGGCCCGCCCCCAGGGCGGCGGTGCCGATGAGGTTGTGGCCACAGCCGTGGCCGATCCCGGGCAGGGCGTCGTACTCGGCGAGGAACGCCACCACCGGGCCGGCCCCCGCCCGGCGCGCGGCCACGAAGGCGGTGGGGAGGCCCGCCTGGCCGGTGGTGACGTCGAAGCCGGCGTCGCGCAACCGCGCCGCCAGCATCTGGTTGGACCGGACCTCCTCGCCGGACAGCTCGGGCTGGTCGTGGAGGGCGCGGGCCAACCCCTCCAGCTCACCGGCCATCTCCCGCGCCCGCCGCAGGAGGCGCTCCTTGAGATCGTCCACGCTGCCTCAGCCCTCCCCCATCAGCCGCTCCCCACGTGCCGCGCGACGGCCGCCGGAAGAAGAAGTGTCGGAGCCGGCCGTAAGCCGAATTCTGTCCCGGACTCGCGCCCGGTGATGGCCATTCCTCTGGGAGGAGGGTCTCCCCTCCCCTCGTGCGACCGACCCGGGGGCATGGGACGGGCCATCCTCGTGACGCCCCCCTATTTGGTCTTGCTCCGCGTGGGGTTTACCGTGCCGCCGCCGGTTGCCCGGCAGCGCGGTGCGCTCTTACCGCACCTTTTCACCCTTGCCGCCCCGGCGAGCCGGGGGTGGGCGGTCTGTTCTCTGTGGCACTTTCCCTGGGGTCGCCCCCGCCGGGGGTTACCCGGCACGCTGCCCTGTGGAGTTCGGACTTTCCTCCGCAGCCTTGCAGCCGCGGCGGCCATCCTGCCGGCTCCGACGCCCGATGGTACCACGCCCATCAGGCCGCCGGCCGCTCCACCTGGCGCACGGCGGCGAGGACCTCCTCCAGGGGCAGGTCGAGCATGCAGCGCCAGTGGCCCAGGGGACAGCGGGCCGCACCATGGCGGCCGCAGGGGCGGCACTCCAGCCCGGCGACCCCCAGGATGCGGTGCCCCTCTCCTCGCGGGGCGAACCCCTGGGCCGGCACCGTGGGGCCGTACAGCGCCACCAGCGGGGTGCCGGCGGCCTGGCCCAGGTGCAGCGCCCCCGAGTCGTTGGCCACCAGCGCCGCCGCCCGGGCCAGGAGGGGAACGCTGGCCACCGGACCCAGGTGGGTCAGCGCGTGCACACGGCCGGTCCCGACCAGGGTTTCCGACCGCCGCTGGATCGCCGCCGCCATGGCCGCCTCGGAGGGTCCTCCCATCACCAGGACCGGCCGCTCCCGGGAGAGGCACGCCGCCAGGGTGGCGAACCGCTCCGCCGGCCACCTCTTGGTGGCCCAGGCCGAACCCGGCGCCACGACGTAGAACGAGCCGTGATCCGCCAGCCCGCGCTCCGCCAGCCAGCCCACTGCCTCCGCCCGGTCCACGTCGCTGGGGAACACCTCCAGCGGATGCCCCGGCAGCCCACACCGGTCCGGGTCCACGCCCAGGGGGCGCAGCAGGTCCAGGTTCCGCTCCACCTGGTGCCGTCCGGGAACGAAAGCGACGGTGTCGGTGAGGAGCAACCGGGCCGGACCGGGCCGCGCGAAGCCGACGCGCCGGGGAACACCGGCCGCCCACGCCAGCAGGAGGCTGCGGACCGACCGCCGCGGCAGCAGCGCCACGTCGGGCCGCCGCTGGCGGATCCAGGCCCGGGCGCGCCGGAAGCCGCCCAGGCCGCCGTCTCCATCCCGCTTGCGCAGCACCTGCACGGCGTCCACGAGAGGGTGGTGGCGCACCGCCTGGGCGCCGGCCGGCGAGGTGATCAGATCCACCGCGCCGCCAGCCGCCTCGGCGGCGCCGCGGATGAGCGGCGTGGCCAGCAGGAGGTCGCCCAGGAAGGCCGTATCCACCATGAGGATGCGCATGCCAGGCCTCGTCGCCGGGCGGACCCGGTGGCCGCATCTTACTAAACGTGGCGCCGGAAACGCCCCATCCCCCTTATGCTAGGATGCGCTGCGCCGCATCGCTCCCGGCTTTCCCCGCCGCTGGCTCCCCCGGCGCAGGCAGGTTCTCCTTGGCGGTCGAACTCGGAACCGAAAGAGCCCTCCCGCACAACCTCGACGCCGAGCGCTCGGTGCTGGGCGCCGTCCTGGTGGACAACTCGGCCATGAACGTGGCCCAGCAGCGCCTGCGCGCCGGCGATTTCTACCGGGACGCCCACCGCCGCATCTTTGGCGCCATGGTGCAGCTCTCCGAGCGCGGGCAGGCCATTGACCTGGTCACCATCAAGGAGGAGCTGGCCCGGGGCGGTCACCTGGAGGCGGCGGGAGGCGCCGCGGCTTTGGCCGCCCTCACCGACGGCGTGCCCCGGTCCTCCAACATCGAGCACTACGCCGCCATCGTCAAGGACAAGGCTGTGCTGCGGGAGATGATCGAGGCGTCCAGCCGCATCATCGAGAACTGCTTCGCCGCCGAGGAGGACGCCACCCGGGTCCTGGACAGCGCCGAGAAGTCCATCTTCGCCATCGCCGAGGACCAGTACCGGGGCGGGTTCGCCACCATGAAGGAGATCGCCGACACGGCGGTGACCCACCTGCAGAACCTGAGCGGGCTGCACGAGGTCACCGGCGTCTCCACCGGGTTCCGGGTCCTGGACCGCTACACCTCGGGGCTGCAACCCTCGGACCTGATCCTGGTGGCCGCCCGGCCCTCCATGGGCAAGACGGCCTTCTGCCTCAACATGGCCCAGCACGCCAGCGTCCACGACGGCCGGTCGGTGGGGATCTTCAGCCTGGAGATGAGCAAGGAGCAGCTCTACCTGCGCCTCCTGGCCAGCCAGGCCCGGGTGGACAGCCACCGCCTGCGCACCGGCCGTCTCAACTCGGGCCAGTGGGGGGAGATCCTCAAGGCCGTTGACGGGCTGAGCGAGACGCGGATCTACATCGATGACACGCCGGGCATCTCGGTGATGGAGATGCGGGCCAAGGCCCGCCGGCTGGCCCTGGAGCACGGGCTCGATCTCCTGGTGGTGGACTACCTGCAGCTCATGCGCGGGCGCGGCCGGTTCGAGAACCGGAACCTGGAGATCGCCGACATCTCGCGCTCCCTCAAGGAGCTGGCCAAGGAGCTCAAGGTGCCGGTGGTGGCCCTGTCCCAGCTGTCCCGGGCCCCGGAGCAGCGTGGCAAGGACCGGCGCCCGCAGCTGGCCGACCTGCGCGAATCGGGAGCCCTGGAGCAGGACGCCGACGTGGTGCTCTTCCTCTACCGCCCCGAGGTGTACGACCCCGAGAACCCGGAGCTGGAGGGCCGCGCCGAGGTGATCATCGGCAAGCAGCGCAACGGTCCCATCGGCACCGCGGAGCTGGTGTTCGTCAAGAACTACGCCACCTTCAGCGACCGGGACGACCACGACGAGCGGACGTGATCGCCCCTCCCTCCGCGGCCCGGGCCGCCATCCTGGAGCAGCTCGCCCGGCGCCGGCCGACCTGGATCGAGATCGACCTGGACGCCCTGGAGGCCAATGCCCGTGCCCTGGGCCGGGCCTGCGGCGGACGTCCCGTCTGGGCCGTGGTCAAGGCGGACGCCTACGGCCACGGCGCCATCCCGTGCGCCCGCGCCCTCGAGGCCGCCGGCGTCCACGGGCTGGTGGTGGCCCTGGCCGACGAGGGGGTGGCCCTGCGGCGGGCCGGCATGGAGCTGCCCATCCTCCTGTCGGGGCCCCTTCCCGCCGGCGGCGCGGAGGTGCTGGTGGAGCACGCCATCGCTCCGGCCCTGTCCCGGGTGGAGGACCTGGAGGCTCTGGCCCGCGCCGCCCGGAGCCTGGGCCGGGACGCCGACTACCACCTGGAGCTGGACACGGGCATGACGCGCATGGGGCTGTCTCCCAGCGACCTGCCCGCCTTCGCGGCGGCGGCGCGGGGAGCGGCCCGCTGCCACCTGCGCACCGTCCTGTCCCACCTGGCGCCGGTGTCCGAGCCCGGGGGCCCCGGGGCGCGGAGGCAGTCGGAGGCGCTGGGAGGCCTGGTGGCCCAGGTGCGGCGCGCCTGGGGCCAGGCCGTCCCCGCCCATCTGGCATCGTCTCCCGCCCTCTGCGGCTTCCCGGGGGCCATGTGGGACATGGTCCGGCCCGGGCTGCTGCTGTACGGCGTCCTGCCCCACCCGCGCCTCCGCCCGCCCATCCCCCTGCGCCCCGTGCTGTCGTTCCGCACCGTGGCGGTCCTGGTGCGCCCCGTCCCCGCCGGGACGGCCGTGGGCTACGAGGGACTGCACGTGACCCCGGCGGCCACCCGCATCGCGGTCATCGCCGCCGGCTACGCCGACGGACTGCTCCGGGACGCCGGCGGTCGAGCCGAGGTCCTGGCCGGGGGCCGCCTGATGCCGCTCGTGGGCGCCGTCAACATGGACCTGGCCCAGGTGGATGCCGGCGCCGACGCCGTCTTGCATGCAGGCGACGTGGTCACCCTCATCGGCACCGACGGCGGGGCCACCCTGCGCCTGGAGGATCTCTCCGCCAGGACCGGGCGCACGCCTTACGAGTGGCTCACGGGCCTGGGGAGCCGCGTCCCGCGCTTCTTCCTGCGCGGCGAGACCCTGGTCGAGGCCGGGTCCGGCGTGAACGGGATGGTAGAATGACCGGCGGAGGTGCTCCATCCGCAGCCCGCTCGTGACCGGTTCCCTCGTCGCCGTTCTGGCCGCCACCCTGTCGATGCTGCTGGAGCCGGTCTCCCGCGCCTTGGGGCTGGCCGCGCCGCTGGCCTGGCTGGTGGATGGAGCGGCGGGCCTCCTGCTGGCGGGGGCCGTGCTGGCTGCCCAGGCGGCGCTGCCCCGAGTCCCCGCCAGGGTGCTGCTGGGTGGACTGGCGGGCGCCCTGGCCGGCGCCCTGGCGGGCTGGGTGCTGTGGACCGCCTGGCCCCACGCGCCAGGCGCCGGCCCGGCCACCGCGGCCCGCACCCTCGTCTCTCTCGCTCTGATCTACGCCGGCACCGCCGTGGCCGTGCACAAGGCGGCCCGCTTCCAGCCCTCCAGCATCAGGGAGCTCTGGACCGGGGCCGAGACGAGCCAGGGGCCCAAGCTGGTGGACACCAGCGTCATCATCGACGGCCGCATCCATGACGTCATCGAGACCGGCTTTCTGGACGGCCGCCTCCTGGTCCCCCAGTTCGTCCTGCGTGAGCTGCAGCAGGTGGCCGACTCCTCCGACCCCCTCAAGCGCGCCCGGGGACGCAAGGGTCTGGAGACCCTTCAGGCCATGAAGAAGATCCCCACCGTCCAGGTGGAGGTGACCCAGACCGACTTCCCCCACATCCGGGAGGTCGACCTGAAGCTCATCGAGCTGGCGCGGCGCAGCAGCGGGAAGATCATCACCAACGACTTCAACCTGAACAAGGTGGCGCGGGTCCGGGACATCCCGGTGCTCAACATCAACGAGCTGGCCAACGCCCTCAAGCCGGTTGTGCTCCCTGGCGAGCCCATGCGGGTCTTCATTCTCAAGGAGGGGAAGGAGCCCAACCAGGGGGTCGCCTACCTGGACGACGGCACCATGGTGGTGGTGGACGACGGCAAGTCGCTGGTGGGCCAGACCGTGGACATCGTGGTGACGTCGGTGCTCCAGACCACCGCCGGAAAGATGTTCTTCGGCCGCAGCGAGGCCCTGGCCCGCGCCGACCGCCGGGACCAGGCCAGCTGATGGCGCGCCACGTCATGGGGCTGGTCCTGGCCTCCGCCGTCCTGGCGCTGCCGGCCCAGGCAACCGCCTCCCAACGGCTGGTGGTGGTGCCCTTCGAGAACGCCACCGGCGAGGCGAGCCTCTACTGGATCGGAGAGGCGTTCGCCGTGGGACTCACCGACCAGCTCCTGGCGGCCGGCCACGACGCCGTGGAGCCGCGCCGCCGCAGGGAGGCGGCCCTGGAGATGGGCCTGCCCCTGGACGAGCCGGTCACCACGGCCTCGAGCCTGCTCCTGGCACGGCGGGTTCACGCGGGAGCTGCGGTCACGGGCACGGTGGCGCTGCGGGAATCCAATCGCGTGGTGGTCAACGCGCGGCTGGTGCGGACCGAGGGGTCGGGCACCGAGCCGGTGGAGGTGGGCGGCGCGCTGCATGAGCTCCATGCCCTGCAGGAGCGCCTCGCCCGCCGCCTCCTGCCGCCGGGTCCATCGGCACGGGCGGAGGGCCTCACGCCCCGGCAGGTGCTGGAGCAGGTGCCCCTGGGCAGCTTCGAGCTGTACATCAAGGCGGTCATGACCGCCGATCCCGACGAGCGCCGGTCACTCTTGGACCGTGCCCTGGAGGCCGACCCTCTCTACCCGGCGGCTCTGCTGGAGCGCGCCCGCATGGAGCTGGAGGAAGGGCGGGCCAGCGATGCCCTGATCTGGCTGGAGCGGGTGCAGGTGGAGGCCATGGCCTTCCCGGAGCGCTACTGGCTCCTGCGCGCCGACGTGGCGGCGGCCAACGGCGATCATGGCAGCGCCATCGATCTGTACGCCCGCGCCCTGGCCATCCGTCCGCTCCCCACCGCTCACTTCCGCAAGGGGGCCGCCATGGCGCGCCAGGGCCGGCTCATGGAGGCGCGTCGGGAGGTGGACACCGGGCTGGCCCTGGACCCGGGCGACCCCGAGGGGGTGGAGCTGCGCGAGGCGCTGGGCCGTCACGGGACGGAGCCGGCGCCTTGAAGCCACGGTGGGCGAAGGCGGCCGGGGGCTCGCTCCTGGCCGCGCTCCTGGCCGCCGTGCCCGGCCCCTGGGCACTCCCCGACGGCGGGCAGGAAGAGCCTCCCCGCCCGGTGACCATCGTGGACGTGGACCAGGTGCGTGAGGCGCTTTTGGAGAGCGGCATCCTCGATGCCCGCTCCCTGGAGGAGTACCTGGAGGGGCACATCCCCTACTCCCGTCCCGCCGACCTGGCCGCCATCGAGGCGGCTGTCCTGGGGGACGCTTCATTCGACCCCAGCGCCTTCATCCAGGCACTGGGACGGACGACGCTGGACCCGCAGCGGCCGGCCATCGTCTACGACGCCAGCCGGCCCGGCCGCCGGGACGGCTACCTGGCCTGGCTGCTCTCCCTGGGCGGCGTGCCAGAGGTGCAGATCCTGGACGGCGGCTTCGCCGGCTGGAATCTCCGGCGCGGTCTGGGCGTCTACAGGGGCCACCCGGTGCCGCGGGGGATGAACATGCTTCAGCCCGAGAACCTGACGCCGCGCCCCGAGCTGCGCGTGGACGCGGCGGAGCTGGGCTCCGGTCTGCCCGAGGGGGCCGCCGTCGTCGAGGTCCTGCCCGCCGCCCCCGGCGAGGCCGACCCGCCAGCCGCCGGCCCGGGGCGCCTGCGCGCCGACGAGGTCCTCTCCCCTGACGGCCGCTTCCTCTTTCCGTACCACCTGCGCAACCTCCTGGCGGAGAGGGGCGTGGACCCCGATGCACGGCTCCTTCTGCGCGGCGCCCCCGGCGATGCCGGCCTGGTCTGGGCCGCCCTGGCGGGAAACCGGTTCGATGCGGCCCTGATCACCAGCGGCACCGAGGGTCCCGTCGAGCCCACTGCCCCCGACGTTCCCGTCCTGGACGCTGACGGCCTCACCCGCCATCTGGAGGGGCTCGCCGGGAAGATCGTCGTGGTCAGCTACTGGGCCACCTGGTGCCTGCCCTGCGTGCAGGAGATGCCCCTGCTCGCCCGGGTGGCCAGGGAGTACGCCGGCCGCGGCGTGGAGGTCCTGGGAGTCTCCTGCGATCTGCTGCTGGGCGGCTCGGCCACCGAGAAGCAGGCCCTGGTGCGGACCTTCCTCGCCCGGCACGGTGCGGGGCTCCGCAGCATCCTGTTCGACGGCAGCGAGGAGAGCCTGGCCGAGCGCTTCGCCCACCCCGGCCCCCTGCCCCACACCACGGTGCTGGGCCCGGACGGGGCCCTGCTCTGGTCGCGATCCGGCATGCTGGAGGACGGGGATCTGCAGGCGGCGCTGGATGCCCTCCTCGCACGCGACGACGGCTGATCCGGCGGCCGGCGGCCTCGGGTGGCCCGGCCGCGCCGCCGCGGCCGCTCTCCTGCTGGCGGCCTCCCTGCTGGCCACGGCTCCCCTCCTGATCCAGCCCAATCTCCCCCGCGGGGACGACGTGGGCGAGCACGTGCAGTTCGTGCAGGACTTCGCTGCGGGACTGCGAGAGGGGCGGCTCTACCCCCGCTGGCTCGCCCACAGCAACCGTGGCTTCGGCGCCCCGGCGTTCCTGTTCTACCCGCCCCTGGCCACTGCCCTGGTCTCCCTGCTGCACGTGGCAGGCCTCACCCTGTTCGGCGCCTTTCGCGCCGGCTTTCTGGCGTTGACCCTGGCCGGCGCGGCAGCCGGCGCCTGGCTGGGGGGCCGCCTTGCGGCCTGCCCCCGGGACGGTCTGCTGTCAGGCGCCCTGACCGGCTCGCTCCTTGTGCTCCTCCCCTACCACGCCGTGGACATCTATGATCGCTTCGCCCTGGCCGAGACCGCCACCTTTGCCCTGGTGCCGCTCCTCCTGCTGGGACTGGAATGGGAAGGGCGGCGCCAGCTGGTGCTGGTGGCCGGCGCCTTCGCCGGCCTCTGCCTGGCCCACCTGCCCACGGCCTACCTGGCAGGGCTCATGAGCCTCGGCTGGGTCCTGAGCCGCGGCCGGCACCGGCTGCCGGCGGTGGCCGGCGCCCTGGGCCTGGGCGCGGTCTGCGCGGCGGTGTACATCCTGCCGGCGGTGGCCGAGCGGCGCCACGTGCACGCCGACTGGCTCGAGGCCAACCCGGCCTACCGCTACGAGGCCCACTTCCTGCTCGCGCCGCGGCCGCTGGACGTGGACGACCCCATCCACGGGAAGATCCAGGGGCGGCTCTCCTCTCCCACCCTGGAGCGGGTGCGCTGGGTGGCCCCCCTGACCCTGCTGCTGGCGCTGGCGGCCTGGGGCGTGCGGCGGCTGCGACGCGCCGCCGGCGACCCGTTACCCGACCCCCTGGACCGCTACGCCCTGCTGGCCCTGCTCGGCACGCTGGGGATGACGCGCCTTTCCGAGCCGCTCTGGCGCTGGCTCCCCGGCCTGGCCTCGGTGGTCTTCCCCTGGCGACTCACCCTCCTGGTCTCGGTGGCGGCGGCGGTGCTGGCCGGGGTGACCGCAGCCGGCCTGCTGCGCGCGCCGTCCCGTGCCGGCCGCGGCGCTGGGGCAGCTCTCCTGGCCGCCGTCACCGCGGTTGCGCTCCTGGCCTCCTGGCCCAGCGTCGCCCGGGCCGACTGGCAAACCTTCACTCCCGAGTACGCGGACCGCGACCTGGTGCGCCTGCGCCTGGCCGGAGCCTTCATGCCCCGCTCCAACCCGCGCATGCGCGGCTTTGGCGCCCATCCCCCGGCGCGCGCGCCCCGCCTGGTGACCCCCCAGGGAGGTCCCGGCGGAGACGTGCGCGTTGACGTGGAGGAGAACCACGGGCTGGAGCTGACGGTCCAGGTGGAGGCGCCGGGGGGCGCCCTGCTTCAGGTGGACCGCTTCGACTACCCGGGCTGGCGCGCCCGGGTCAACGGCCAGGTGGTCCCCCACCAGCGCACACAGCCCCTGGGGACCCTGGAGCTGGCACTGCCCCCGGGACGCCACCAGGTCCACTGGACCTTCGGGCCCACGCCCCTGCGCTGGGCCGCCGCCCTTCTCTCGGCCCTGGGCCTGGCCGGCCTGGGCGTCTTGACCCTCTCCGGGACGGTCCGTACGATGGGGCGAGGGAGAACTGCATGAAGCTGTCGGTGGTCATGCCGGTCTACAACGAGATCCACACCATCGAGGAGATCCTGCGCCGCGTGCGCGCTCTCCCCGTGGACAAGGAGATCATCGTCGTGGACGATGGGTCCACCGACGGCACCCGGGAGGTGCTGCAGGAGCTGGACTGGCCCGAGGTGCAGGTTTGCTTCCATGACTCCAACCAGGGCAAGGGCGGCGCGCTCTCCACGGGCTTCGCCCGGACCACCGGCGATGTGGTTGTGATCCAGGACGCCGATCTGGAGTATCACCCCGATGAGATCCCCGCGCTCATCGCCCCCATCCTGGCCGGCAAGGCCGACGTGGTGTTCGGCTCCCGCTTCCTGGGGGCGCGCCGGGTCTTCATGTTCTCCCACTGGCTGGGGAACCAGATCCTCACCCTGATGGCCAACGTGCTCTACAACACGACCCTCACCGACATGGAAACCTGCTACAAGGCGTTCCGGGGGCCTGTGGCCCGTAGCCTGAAGCTGCGAGCCCGGGGCTTCGGCTGCGAGCCGGAGATGACCGCCAAGGTCTTCCGGCGCCACCTGCGGGTCTACGAGGTTCCCATCTCCTACGACGGCCGCAGCTACGCCGAGGGGAAGAAGATCACCTGGCTGGACGGCCTCAAGGCCATCTACTGGCTTCTCCGCTGCCGGATCATGGTGGACGACGTGGGACACGAGACCCTGCGCCGCATGGCCGCCACCGACCGCTACAGCCGTCACATCGTGGAGCAGATCCGGGCGGACGTGGGCCAGCGGGTCCTGGAGGTGGGATCCGGCATCGGCAACATCTCGGGCCATCTGGGCCGCCGGGGCCTGCTGGTGGTGAGCGACATCTCCGATCACTACCTGGATCTCCTCCGCCGCAGGTTTGCCGGCAACAGCCGGGTCCAGGTGGTGCGCTACGACCTGGAGGAGGGCGCCCGGGAGGATCTCTGCCAGCTGGGCCTGGACACGGTGATCTGCCTCAACGTCCTGGAGCACGTGCTGGACGACGGCGCGGCCCTGCGCGGCCTGGCTGGCCTTCTGGGTCGCGGCGGACGGCTCATCCTGCTGGTTCCGGCCCACCCGGCCCTGTACTCAAGCCTGGACCGGAACCTGGACCACCACCGGCGCTACAGCCGGCGGCAGCTTCACGACCTGCTCCGGAACAGTGGCTTCGTGGTGGAGCGCAGCTTCCACCTCAACGCCCTGGGAGCGCTGGGCTGGTGGCTCAACGGAAAGGTGCTGCGGCGCAAGATCCTGCCGGGCGGCCAGCTGCGCCTGTTCAACCTCATGGTCGGGCTCCTCAGGCTGGAATCGTGGGTCCGACCGCCCTTCGGCCTGTCGCTGGTGGTCACCGCCCGGCAGGGGGCGGTGGTGGAGCCGGTGCGGCGGGAGCGGATGGCCGGCGCCGCCGTGCGCGCCCCCGTTTCCTGACCGCCGCCCCGGGACGATCCATCCGGAGCGAGGGAGTCAGCGCTCGGCCGCCTGAGGCAGCTCCCGGTCCGCCGCGCCTCCGGCGGGCCCGCTGCTCCAGTTGCGCAGCGCCTCGCCCATGTCGGCCAGATCCCGCCCCCAGCCCGTCCAGCGGATGATCTGCTCGTCCCGCGTTCCCGGCGACAGGACCACCTTCCCCTCTGCCGGCTCCACCCGGATCCCCTGGCCTGCCGAGATGCCCCGGGGGGTGCGGACGCTCACGGTCCCCTCGCCACGCACCGCCCCCTGGGGGGACAGGGTGAGGGACGCGGCGCGCACCAGGAAGTCATCCCCCACCCTCAGGACCACGTCGCCGGTGAGCTCCAGCCCTGCGTCCCCGGGCAGAACCCGGCCCTGGCCCGCCAGCAGGCGCACCTCCGGGCGGGAGCCGCGGAACAGCTCCAGCACCGGACGATCCAGGAGCATGCCCTCCCCCTCCGATTCCAGGCCTGCGGCAGTGATCTGCCAGCGGTCGCCGGTGCGGGTGACCGCCTGGTACTCGAACCGCTCCAGGCGAACCGCCGCCCGCTCCCCCGCCGGCGAGGCCTCGGGGGTGGTGAGGGCGCCCAGGGGCCCTGCCGGATCGCCGCCCACCCTGGCCACCAGGACGATGGCCACGGCGCCGGCCGCGATCCCCGTCAGCGCCAGCCACCAGGGAAGGCGCGATGCCCGTGGCGCGGATGCGACGGGGAGGTCGGGCGCGGGCGGGGTGAGATCGGCTGGAGGTGCCATCGGCTGGCTTCCTCTCGCTTCGAGGTCGGCCCGGCGGGGGGCGACCAGGTCCCTAGATCATAGGCTGGAAGCCGCCGGGCGGCAAGGAAAGACCGTATCAGAATCAGCACGCGTGTTCAGTTCCTGAGCAGTCGCCACCACTTCCCTGCATTCAGGCCATGCACTAGGGTGGCTCCATGCCTCCAGGTCCCCAGCTGGCGCGCCCGCCGCGGCCCGGGCCGCCGGCCCTTGTTGTCCTGGCCCGGAGGCCGGTCGCCGGGCAGGTCAAGAGCCGGCTGGCGCGACAGGTGGGACAGCACGCTGCCCTGGACCTGTACACGGCCTTCCTGGCCGACACGCTCACCCGCGCCGGATGGTGTGCCGGTGCCCTGGGCCTGCGCCTGGTGGTGGCGTGGGCCGGCCCACCCGGGCCGATGCTGCCCATCCCGCCGGGTGCCCTTCATCTGCGTCAGTCAGCCGGCGACCTGGGCCGGAGGCAGGAGGAAGCCGTGTCCCGGGCGGCCGCCATCGGGGCGGCACCGGTGCTCCTGGTAGGGGCCGACAGCCCCACTCTCCCCGAGCGCCTGCTGGCCCAGGCGCTCACCCGCCTGCGGCGCTGCCAGCGGCCTGCCGATCTCGTGGTGGCACCGGCCCTGGACGGCGGCTACGTTCTGCTGGGCCTGCATGGCCCGTGCCCCGGGCTGCTGCAGGCCATCCCGTGGGGCACGGACCAGGTGCTCTCCCGCCTGCGGGCGCGCGCAGTGCGCCTCAGCCTGCGCCTGGAGTGTCTGGAGCCATGGTACGACGTGGACGACGGGGACGGGCTGCGGCGCCTGCGTTGCGACCTGCGCCGCCTCGGCTCCAGGGCCGCGCCGCGCACCGCCGCCGCCCTGGAGCGGCTGGCCAGGCCAGGGGGGGTGCTAGGATCGGAGCATGCCTGACCGTCTCACGCGCAGCAACGACCGGATGATCGGCGGGGTCTGTGGCGGCTTGGCGGAGTGGCTGGGGTGGGATCCGACGCTGGTCCGGCTGGTCTACGTGCTGGTGTCGATCCTCAGCGTGGCCTTCCCGGGGCTGCTGGTCTACCTCATCCTCTGGATCGTCATGCCGCCCCCCGGGCGCTAGTCCGCCCCGCTCCCCGGGCGCCAGGACCGCTCAGCCCCCCGCCAGCAGCCCGAGACGGCGACCCCATCGCGCCTGCACCGCCTGCTCCAAGACGGAAGGCAGGTCCGCGCGGCTGAGATCCACCGCCCACTCGCGTGCCGCATCCAGGAGATCCGCGTCGCGGGCCGGGTGGGCCAGGCGGAGATCGGCCTCGCCATGCTGGCGCTCGCCCAGCACCTCTCCGGGACCGCGCAGGGCCAGGTCGAGGCGGGCGATGGCGAAGCCGTCGTCGGTCTCGGCCAACAGCCGCAGGCGCTCCTGCGCCTCCGGGGCGGCCTGGGGCCCTTGCAGCAGCAGGCAGCGCCCTGGACGCGTGCCGCGCCCCACGCGGCCCCGGAGCTGATGCAGCTGGGCCAGGCCGAACCGCTCGGCGTGCTCCACGACCATGAGAGTGGCGCCGGGAACATCCACTCCCACCTCCACCACCGATGTGGAGACCAGCACCGGCAGGCGCCCTGTGGCGAAGCTCTCCATCACCTCCTGTCGCTTCTCGCCGGGCATGCGCCCATGCACCAGCCCCAGGGCGATCCCTGCGAGCGGGCCGGCGGCCAGATCCTGGTGCGCCCTGCGGGCCGCCGCCCGGCCCAGCGGGCCGCCCTCCTCCAGCAGGGGGTAGACGATGAAGGCCTGGTTCCCTTCCGCCACCACCTCCCGCACCGCTTGCCAGGCCTCATCCCGACGGGATGCCGGAAGCACCTCGGTGGCCACCGCCACCCGGCCCGGCGGCCGGTCTCGTATCTCGGCGTGGTCCAGGTCGCCGTAGCGTGTCAGGGCCAGGGAGCGGGGGATGGGCGTGGCGGTCATGATCAGGAGGTCCGGCTCCCTCCCCTTGGCCGCCAGGCGGAGCCGCTGGCCGACGCCGAAGCGGTGCTGCTCGTCCACGATGACCAGCCCGAGCCGGTGAAAGGCCACGTCGTCCTGGATCAGGGCATGAGTGCCCACCACCAGGCGCACGCGCCCGGCTGCCAGCGCCCGCTTCACCTCGCGGCGCCGGGGAGCCGGCAGCCGTCCGGTGAGCAGTCCCACCGGGTGGCCGGCCGGCCGCAGCAGCTCCTCCGCCACCCGGTGCTGCTGCTCGGCCAGGACCTCGGTGGGGACCATGAGGGCGGCCTGCTGTCCGTTCTCCGCGGCCAGCCACATGGTCAGCATGGCGACCAGCGTCTTACCCGAGCCCACGTCCCCCTGGAGGAGGCGGGCCATGGGGGCGGGAGAGCGGAGATCCTGCCCGATGCAGCGGATGGCCTCACGCTGGCCGGGGGTCAGCGGGAACGGGAGCAGCCGGGCCATGCGAGCGCGCAGATCGGGGGGGACCTGGTAGGCGAAGCCCCTCCGAGAGGCGCGCCGCTGGCGGCGCTTCCGCTCCAGGGCCAGGCAGAGCAGGAGGAGCTCCTCGAACGCCAGCCGCCGCCGGGCGGCGGTGGCGGCGGCCGGCACGCCCTCCTCCACCGTCCCCTCGGGAAAGTGGAGGGCGTGAAGCGCCGCGGCCCGTCCGGGAAGCGCCAGCCGAGCCCGCATCTCCTCCGGCAGGGGATCGGCCGCGGCGCCAGGCGGCAGATCCTGGAGCGCCTGGTGCATGAGCCGGCGGAGCATGCGCCCGGAGAGGGGGCCCACCCGCCGGTAGACCGGCACCACGCGCCCCATGTGGATGGCGTCCTCCGGTCCAGCCTCCGCGGGCAGCATCTCCAGCTCGGGATTCTCCATCTGGCGGGGACGGCCGCGGCCCCGGGACGGCTTGCAGTCGCCGTGCAGGATGAGCTCCCGGCCGGGGGCCAGGT
Source organism: Candidatus Polarisedimenticolia bacterium (assembly GCA_041580435.1). Lineage (GTDB taxonomy): Bacteria > Acidobacteriota > Polarisedimenticolia > SMYD01 > SMYD01 > JBFGDW01. The sequence continues at coordinate 16,002 of JBFGDW010000001.1, forward strand.
GGCGCGCCAGGTAAGGCTGGTTGAACCAGACCGCCGTCTCCTGGGTCTCGCCGTCGCTCACCGCCGCCCGCACCAGGGAGAAACCCCGCCGGCGGGTGCGGATGAGGCGGGACTCCACCACCTTGACGCGCACCGTCCCCTTCTCACCTGGCGGGAGCGCTGCCAGCTGGCGCAATGAGTGAAAGGCCCGCCGGTCCTCGTGGCGCAGCGGCGCCAGCAGGAGGAGGTCCTCCACGCTGGCGATCCCCAGCGTTCCCAGCCGGGCTGCCCGGGCCGGGCCGATGCCGCGCAGGGCGCTGAGGGGGCGCGGCGCCGCGGCGCTCACCACGCCCGGGTCAGGCGGCGCACCCGCGCCGTCACCTCCGCCAGGGGGACACGGACCGTGTCCCCCCCGTGGAAGACCGTCTCCCCGCCCACCACCACGCGGGTGATGGCCTGGGGCATCATGGAGTAAATCAGGTTCTGGCGCAGGTTCTGCACCGGCGCCAGGGAGGGATCCTCCAGGTCCAGGGCCACGAAGTCGGCGGGTTGCCCCGGGGCGATGCGCCCCACCGGCAGGCCCAGGGCCTCTCCCCCTTCCCAGGTGCCCATGGCCAGGGCCTCGGACGCCGTGACGGCCGTGGCATCCTGGCGCACCCCCTTCTGGAGCACGGCCGCCAGCCGCATCTCGTCGAAGAGGCTGAGCCGCGAGTTCACGCACCCGCCGTCCGTCCCCAGGCCCACAAGCACACCCCGTCGCCGGAACCCCGGCAGGTCGGCCACCCCGTCGGCCAGGAAGAGGTTCGCGCCCGGGCAGTGGGCCAGTCGCACGCCGCGCTCGGCCATCAGGTCCTTCTCCCCCTCGTCCAGGTGGCAGCCGTGGACCAGGAGCATGGAGTCGTCCACCACGCCCAGCCCATCCAGGAACCGCAGCGGCGTCACCCCATGCTGCCGGCGGCACTCCTCAACCTCGAAGGGCTGCTCGGCCACGTGGATGTGGAGCGGGACCCGCCGCTCCCGCGCCAGGGCGTGGGCGGCCTGGATCATCGCCGGCGAGGCGGCGTGCACCGAGTGGGGGGCCGGCACCACCTGCACCCGCGCGTCCCCGGCACACTCGTCCATGAGGTCGCGGCAGCGGGCGGCGGCGTCCTCCAGTCTTTCCCGGAAGGATGGCGGGGCCGCCTGTCCGTCGTAGAAGGTGCGGGCCAGCACCAGGCGGATGCCGGCGTCCCCCGCCGCCCGCCGCACCGCCCGGTCCCCCTCCAGCCCGGCTCCGTGGAGGTAGAAGAACTCCGCCACGGTGGTGATCCCGGCCCGGAGCATCTCGCAGAAGGCGAACAGGGACCCGGTGTAGATCCCCTCCACGTCCAGGGTCGCACCCCACCGGTAGAGGGAACGGTCGCGCCACTCCAGGAACGGAAGGTCGTCGCCGAACCCCCTGAGCAGCGACTGGAAGGCGTGGGCATGGACGTTCACCGTCCCGGGCAGGAGGGCCTGCCCCGGCAGGGCCACCGTCTCCGGCGGCGGCCCGGGCGGCGCAGGCCCCGGGCTCTCCCCCACCGGGATCACGGCGGTGATGGTCTCCCCCGCCGTCTCCACCGCCAGACCTTCCTGAAACGCGCCGTCCACCAGCACCCGGTCCGGCTGGAAGAGGCGGCGCGCCCCTGCGGCCCCGTCCCCTGCGCCCGTCATCGCGGCCCTCCGGCGGCGGATGCTAACACAGGGATCCGCACCGATGGTGCCGGGCCACGCGCTCCGGGATCTCCCGCAGGCTGAGCACCGTCTCGCCGGTGCCCGTGGGCGCCGCGCGATCCACCAGCAGGGCATGCAGGCCGGCGCGCCGGGCCGGTTCCAGGTCCATGGCCCGCCGATCCCCCACGTGCAGGATCGCCTCCGGTGGCAGCCCCGCCCGCTGGCAGGCGCGCCGGAAGAGGCGCACGTCCGGCTTGCGCAGCCCCTCGTGGGCGGAGATCACAAGCGGCCCGAAATAGGGCGCCAGCCCCAGGGCCGCCAGCAGCGGGCCGAGGCGCGCGTCCCAGTTGGAGAGCACGCCCAGGCCCAGGCCCATGCGCCGCAAGGTCTCCAGCGCCGGCACGACATCGCTGAAGACGTGCCAGGATCCAGGCCGGGCGAAGACCTCGTCGCAATCGGCAAAGCAGGCGTCCCGGTCGCCTGTGAATCCCAGATGGTCGAAGATCTCTTCCACCAGGCCGCGCCACCACCGGCGGTTGGCCGACGCGTCGGCGGTCACCATGCCCGCGTCCCCCGAGGCCTCGCGCCGGGACCAGACCCGGGCGAAGGCCGCCTCCAGCTCCTCCGGCCCCGCCGTCAGGCCGTGGGGCCGGCAGGCGCTGGCGTAGAGCCGGCCCAGGGACGGCTCCGGGCGCAGCAGGGTCCCGGCGGCGTCCAGGTAGACGAAGCGGATGCTCACCGCCGGCGGCCCCGAACCAGCGGGGGGGCGAACTCCACGACCAGCCCCGCCAGCACCAGCCCTGCCCCCAGGTAGAAGGTCCCGCGCGGGGCCTCGGCGAAGAGCCAGGCAGCGTAGGAGGTGGAGAGGATCGGCTCTCCGGCCAGCGACAGGTTCACCGCCGGCGCGGGAAGATGGCGGACGGCCAGGTTGAGCAGGCCGTGGCCAGCCAGATGGGGGCCCGCCGCCAGCCCCGCCAGGGCCGCCCAGGTGGCGCCGGGATAGCCCCACAGGGGGATCCCGCCAACAACGCAGACCGCCAGCAGGACCAGGCAAGCCGTGGCGTTGACCCGCCAGAAGTAGCGCGCCAGCGAGCCACGCCCGCGGGCGCGGCGGCCCAGGATCAGGTAGACGGCGGCAGCTCCTGCGGCGGCCAGGGCCATGAGGTCCCCCAGCACCGCCCGCGCCCCGCCGGCGTGGTCGCCGGCGGCGATGACCACCGCCCCGGAGACCGACAGCGCCGCCGCGCCCCAGGTCCGCCGCGGCGGCGGCTCACCCAGCAGGGGTCCCGCCAGGAAGGCGGCGAACAGCGGCTGGGTGCTCACCAGCATGACACTGCTGGCCACGCTGGTCAGGAACAGGGAGCTGATCCAGAGGGCGAAGTGCGCCGCCAGCAGGAGCCCGGCGGCGCCCACGAGCCACGGCGATGGGCCGGGGGTGGACTGCGGCCGGAGCAGGGCGAGGGGGGTGAGGAGGACCACGGCCAGGGCCAGGCGCCAGTAGGCGATGGCCAGGGGGTGAGCCTGGGCCAGGCGGATGAGGATGGCCGCCCAGGAGACGGCCACCACCGCCACGGCTAGGCTGGCCAGGGCGATCCCCCTGGCGGGAGCGGTCCCTCCCGGCCCGGCGTCCTCAGCCGGCAAGGGAGTGAAAGAGATCCCGGCGCAGGTCGCGGAGGAACGGGCGGCGGCGGCGCGCCGCGGCGACCCGGGAGGGATCCACCTCCCCCAGCGCCAGATCGGGAATGTCCGCGGCCGCCCGGACCAGGATTTCGCCGTCGGGCCCGGTGAGGAACGACCGTCCCGCAAAGCGCAGGACCTCCTCCTGCCCGACCCGGTTGCAGAGCGCCACCTGGTAGCCGTGCTGGAACGAGGCCGCCTGCATCTCGACCTCGTACTGATCCAGAGGGTCGGTCACCGCGCCGGCCTGGGGGACGCAGACCACGTCGGCACCGGCAAGGCCCAGGCCGGTCATGACCGACGCGTAGTGCCGGTCATAGCAGATGGCAATCCCCACCCGCCCCGCGGCGGTGTCGAAGACCGCCGGGGGCCCCGCCGGGCCGGGCGTGTAGTACCCCTGCTCGTGGAAGCCGGGCTCCTCGGCCAGGTGCTGCATCCGAGCCACGCCCAGGATGCGCCCGTCGGCATCGATGACCGGAGAGGCGTCGTAGCACGTGCCGGACCCGGCGCGCTCGAACAGGTTGATCACCGTCACCAGTCCCAGGGCTCGCGCCTGGACAGCGATCCTTTCCGTGGTGGGGCCGGGGATGGGCTCGGCGGCGGCGAACGGCTCGGTCCGCCCCGGCTGCTGCGGGAAGAAGCGGGTGAAGGACAGTTCGGGGAAGACGATGATCCGCGCCCCTCGGTGTGCCGCCTCGGCCATCTGCCTCAGCCCTGCCTCGAGGTTTTGCTCCCGCTCGGAGCCGGCGGCCACCTGGGCCAGTGCGATGGTGACGCTCAACGGCTCTCCTCGGGCGACTCAGGGCCAGTACAGGATCACCGCCACGGTGGCGGCCCACAGCCCCACGTCGGCCAGCAGGGGGCGGTCGGTGAACAGCGTGCGGATGGGGCTCCCCCCCTCCTTGCGGTGGTGGATGAGGTAGAGGTAACGGAAGATGCCATAGAGGACGAAGGGGATGGTCAGCGGCAGGTACCCGGTCCCCAGCTTGCGCACCACGTCCTCCGACATGGTGTAGAGGCAGTAGGCCACCAGGGTGGCTGACAGGATCAGGGTGATCATCTGGTCCAGAAAGGCGATGGAATACTCCCCCAGGCTGACCCGGTGGTCCCGGGCGTCCTGCTGCAGGAGACTCAGCTCGTGGCGCCGCTTGCCGGCCACCAGGAAAAGGGCCAGCAGGAGCGTGCAGAGGATGAGCCACCGGGAGATCTCCACCGGGATCACCTCGGCCCCCGCCACGGCGCGCAGAACGAATCCCGCGGCCACGGCCAGGACGTCCAGGATCACCACGTTCTTGAGCCCAAGGCTGTAGGCCAGGTTCAGGGTCAGGTATCCAGCGGCACACCAGACGAACGCCACGGGCAGGGTCAGGGAGGCCGCCATGGCCCCCGCCGCCAGCAGGATGGCCGTCACCCAGGCGAGCCCGGGAGGGAGCTGGCCGGCCGCCAGCGGGCGCAGCCGCTTGACCGGGTGCAGGCGATCGCGCTCGAGATCCCGGAGATCGTTGAGGAGGTAAACCGCCCCTGACAGCGCGCAGAAGATGATGGTTGCCTCCAGCGCCCGCAGCACGGCCCCGGGATCGCCCAGCTTCTGGCCGAACAGCAAGGCGGCCAGGACCACGAGGTTCTTGATCCATTGCTCCGGGCGCAGCGCCTGGAGGAGTGCGCGCGCTGGCCGGCGGGCCGCCGCGGGCGGCGCCACCTGGGTCATGGGGCGGGTGGTCTCGTCTTGTCCAGCGTGGCTCACCAGCCCCTCCCCGGGAGAGAGTCCGTGTACTATACCGGCTCGATTCCGTGGATTCCACTCGCCAGCGGCTCGCTGTGGCGGTCCTCATCCCGGCCCTGGATGAGGAGCAGGCCCTCCCCCTGGTGCTGGCCGACCTGGCGCGCCTGGGCCTGCGCCAGGTCCTGGTGGTGGACAACGGCTCCCGCGACGGGACCGTGGCGGTGGCACGGGGTGCGGGCGCCCGGGTGGTCTCGGAGCCCCGGCGAGGATACGGCCAGGCCTGCCAGGCTGGCCTGGCCACCCTGGCCGCTTCCCCCCCCGACGTGGTGGTCTTCATGGACGCGGACCGCAGCGATCATCCCGAGGACCTGCCGGCCCTCCTGGAGCCACTCCAGGCAGGGCGGGCCGACATGGTCCTGGGGTCGCGCACCCTGGGTCGCGCCGAGCCGGGGGCCCTCGGCCCGCACGTCCGCTGGGGCAACCGCCTGGCCGTGGCCCTCATCCGCCTGATCACCGGCGCCCGCTTCACCGACCTGGGGCCGCTCCGCGCCATCCGCTGGGACGCCCTGCAGGCCCTGGAGCTGGGCGACCCGGACTATGGCTGGAACGTGGAGATGCAGGTCAAGGCGGCACGCCGCGGCATGAGCTGGCTGGAGGTGCCGGTGCGCTACCGGAGGCGGGTGGGACACTCCAAGATCTCGGGGACCGTGGGGGGCACCCTCCGCGCCGGCGCCAAGATCCTCTGGTCCGTGGCTCGCCACGGCCTGGCGCCGGTCCCCACTGCGCCAGACTGACACAAAAGAGGACGCCGGCGTGCCATTCCGTCACACCCGGGTGACGATGGGCGGATGCCGACCCCGTCACCCCGCCCGGCGCCGCTGCCGGTCCGAATCGGGAAAGTTTCGAGGGATCAACGATTTAAACGGAGATCCATGGGAGAAACCGGAGGCACCGGGCGAGCGCCCCTGGCCTGGCACAGGGCTTGCTCTACGGAGGGGTGGTTCAAACCTCCTCCTTGCCGAACCAACGGCCCCTCCGGCACGGGCGCTTCCCCCCCTGGCCGGAGGGGCCAATTTTTTGGCCTCAAACCGCGCCGTCTTCCTGGCCGCCGCCATTCTCCCCCTGCAGCTCGTGGGCGGTCTTCACCTCCACGATCTCCAGGTTTCGCATCCCCGACGGGATCCGGATACTGACCTCATCCCCCGCCTGCTTTCCCATGAGGCCGCGCCCGATGGGGGAAGCGGTGGAAATCCGCCCCTTGGCGGGGTCGGCGTCCTCGGCGATGACCAGCTCGTAGGTCAGCTCCTTGTCCGACTCCAGGTCCAGGACCCGCACCCGGGAGCCCAGGTGGATCCTGTCGGTGGGGACCGACTCCAGGTTCAAGCGGCTCAGCTCGGAGAGCCGGCGCTGGATCTGCCCGATCCGGCTGCGGACGAAGCTCTGCCGCTCCAGGGCAGCCTTGTACTCGGCGTTCTCCCGCAGGTCGCCGAGCTCCCTGGCGACCTGGATCTCCCGGGGGAGCTCATGGCGCAGCTCCCGCTCGAGATTCCTCATCTCACCTTCCAGTCGTGACCGGATGTCCTGCACGTTGGGTCCTCTCGGTGGGGGTGGGTGGGGCGATCGCCGTGCCTGGCGCGGCTTTCCGCCCATCGTAGTCCGGCCGGCCGGCGGCCGTCAATGACAATTCCCCTGGCGCTCCACCCCGGAAAAAGGGGAGGGGGGCCGCCGCTTGGCGGCCCCCCTCGGTTGGCCTTCATCAGTGGGAGGCTGGATGAAGAATGAGTCCAGACGTGCCGTTAGGGCCAATATAGGCCCGCTCAGGCCGCCGTCAAGCTCAGTTCTGACCTGCGTCCAGCCTGCCCTTGCCCGGCAGCGGCAGGCCGGCAGCCCGTTCGGGGGTCAGGTGCAGCTCCACCCCCACCGGCACGCGTCCCACCAGCTCCTCGGGCTGGGGATCCCCCAGGATCGGGAGAATCCGCCCGAGCAGGTTCACAATGTCGTTTTTGAGATCGGGCTCGGCCGCCAGCACCCGGCCCACGCCGCCCGGCTCGGCCGCCCGGGAAACCCCCTGCCCCGCCTCGGCCAGCCGCTCATCCAGCAGCGCCAGCTCGTCGGCCAGGTCGGTGCATCCCCGCTCCACCAGCTTCTGGTCCATGACCGCCGTGCGGTCGTAGAACAGCGGCCCCAGCGGCAGCCTGGATAGGGCCTGGATGTGGCGCTCGGCCAGCGGCCCGCGGCCCGCTTTCTCCTTCTCGCCCATAGCTTGTCTCTCCCCCACGCGCGGCGGCCGGTTCCCGGCCCGGCGCGGCTGTCCCTGAATCTACCGTGACAGCCCCGGGGCGTCAAAGGAACCGTGCCCTGACCGCCGCTTCCGGGTGATAAACTGACTTTCTGAACTCGCCCTTCGGCCCAGGCCGGGGCGCACTGGGAGGCACAAGCTCATGACCATGGACAAGACCCGCCTCCGGCTCCTGGTGGGGTTGGGGGTCATCCTGGCCGCCTTCGGCTACCTCTTCATGTCCGGCATGGAGGCGTCCCAGGTGTACTACCTGACGGTGAGCGAGTACCAGGACCGCGCCGCCAGCCTCGGGCCCGGCGATCCGTTCCGGGTCAGCGGCCGGGTCCGCCCGGGCAGCGTCAACCTGGCCGACAACGGCCTCGATCTTCAGTTCACGGTCTACGACCCCGCCCGGGACGATGCCCTCCTGAGCGTCGCGTACCACGGGGTCGTCCCCGACACCTTCATGGAGAACTCCGAGGTGGTGGTGGAGGGGACCATGGACGGCGCCACCTTCCAGGCCCACACGCTGCTGGCCAAGTGCCCCTCCAAGTACGAGGCCATGGCCGACGAGGAGGCGCGCAAGGAGGCGGAGGGCGGAGCCGCCCAGGGGGCCGGCAGCTAGCCGCATGGCGGACGTCGGCTTCTATCTGCTCTACGTGGCCCTGGGAGTGGCGGCCATGGCCGTGGTGACCTCCCTCATGGGCGCCCGCCTGCGCTCGATGGCGCTGGTGGAGGCCGGGTCCCGGGCCCAGCTTGCCCTGTGCGGCATCCTGACGCTGGCCCTGTTCATCCTGGCGCGCCTGTTCCTGCTGGACGATTTCAGCGTCCAGTATGTCGCGGAACACTCCAGCTCTTCGACCCCCGCCCTGTACAAGCTCACTGCCGTCTGGGGCGGCCAGGCAGGCTCCCTCCTCCTCTGGGTCTGGGTGCAGAGCGCGTACGCCGCGGGGGTGGTGCTGACCAACCGGCGCAAGAACCGGGAGCTGCTCCCCCACGTGAACGCCGTGCTGGCCGGGATCTCGGGCTTTTTCCTGGTGACCCTCTGCTTCGCCTCCAACCCGTTCATGCAGCTGGCCTCGCCGCCGGCCGACGGGGTCGGCCTCAATCCGCTGCTCCAGAACGCCATGATGGCCATCCACCCCCCCACCCTGTACGTGGGTTACGTGGGGTTCTCGGTCCCGTTCGCCTTTGCCGTGGCCGCCCTGGCCAGCGGCCGCCTGGGAGACACCTGGATCCGGACCACCCGCCGGTGGACGCTGTTCACCTGGTTCGTGCTGGGCACCGGGATCCTGCTGGGGGCCTGGTGGGCCTACCTGGAGCTGGGCTGGGGCGGCTACTGGGCCTGGGACCCGGTGGAGAACGCTTCCCTCATGCCCTGGCTCACCGGCACCGCCTTCCTCCACTCGGTCATGATCCAGGAGCGGCGCCGGATGCTCAAGGTCTGGAACCTGGCCCTGATCATGGCCTCGTTCGCCCTGAGCATCCTGGGCACATTCATCACCCGCTCGGGCGTCATCTCCTCGGTGCATTCCTTTGCCCAATCCGAGGTGGGCTACTACTTCCTCTTCTTCCTGTTCGCGGTGATCTTCGGTGGCATGGCCCTCCTGCTGTACCGGCTTCCCGAGCTGGGCGCCGAGAACCGGGTGGAGTCCCTGGTCTCCAAGGAGAGCTCGTTTTTGTTCAACAACGTCCTCTTCGTGGGGGTGACCTTCGCCGTGCTGTGGGGCACGCTCTTCCCCATCCTCTCCGAGTGGGTGCGCGGTACCAAGATCACGGTCACCCAGGCGTGGTTCAACACCTTCAACGTGCCCCTGGGCCTGGCGCTCCTGGCCCTGACCGGGATCGGCCCACTGCTGGCCTGGCGCAAGACCTCCCTGCCGCTGCTGGTGAAGAACTTCCGCGGCCCCCTCCTGGTGATGGTGGCCTCGTCAGCCATCCTCTGGGCCGCGGGCCTGCGCGGGATCCTGGCCGTGACCTCCTTCAGCCTCTGCGTCTTTGTCCTGGCGTGCATCGCGGTGGAGTTCATCCATGGAACCGCCGCCCGGCGCCGGGTCCATGGCGAAGGCCTCGGCGCGGCCCTGGTCCGGCTGGTGGCGGGGAACAAGCGGCGCTACGGTGGCTACGTTGTCCACGTGGGCATGGTGCTCATCTTCGCCGGCATCACCGGCTCCGGCGCCTTCCAGCAGGAAGGGACCTTCACCGTCGCCCCGGGCGAGACCTTCCGCCTGGGGGATTACGAGCTGCTCTACAAGGAGGTGGTCTTCCAGCGCACGCCCAGGGCCGAGACGTACACCGCTCAGGTGGACGTGCGCCGGGAGGGGCGCCAGGTGGCTACCCTGACGCCGGCCCGGGAGATCTTCCCCTCGTTCCGCAACCAGCCTGCGTCGGAGGTGGACATCCACCACACCCTGGGCGAGGATCTCTATCTGGTCCTGCTCAATGCCGCCCCCGACGGCGGCGCGTCGTTCAAGGGCTACATCAACCCGCTGGTGTCCTGGATCTGGCTGGGCGGGGCGGTGCTCCTGCTGGGCGGCTTCATCACCATGCTCCCGGACGCGCGCGAGCGCCGCTTCGCCTACCAGGCGCGCCTGGAGGAGCAGCGTGCCGCGGCCTGAGATATCCCGGCCCGTCCTCCGCACCCTGGCATCCGTGGTCCTGGTGGCGCTGGCGGCCCTCCCCTGCGCCCGCGCCGCCAGCGAGGACGACGTGCGCACCGTGGGCGAGCAGCTCGTCTGCTACTGCGGCTGCTCGGGCCAGACCGTGGCGGCCTGCACCTGCGGCACGGCGGATCAGATCCGCGACCGGATACGCTCCCAGCTGGACAGCGGCCTGACTCCCACCCAGGTTGTGGACGCCTGGGTCGCCGAGCGCGGTGAGCAGATCCTGGCCGTGCCCACCCGGGAGGGGTTCAACCTGGTGGGATGGGTCATGCCGTTCGTGGTGACCCTGGCCGCCCTGCTGGTGCTCACCCTGCTGCTCTGGCGCCGGCAGCGGCGCCCGGAGGTCCCCGTCCCGGCCTCGCCGGCCGCCGCGGCCCCCGAGGAGAGCCGCTACCTGGAGCAGGTGGAGCGCGGCGTGCGCGAGATCAGCCGCTGACGAGGCCGCGTGGATCTTCCCCTGATCATCGTCCTGCTGGTGCTTCTGGCCGCGGCCCTGTTCATCCTGCCACCTCTTTTGCGGGAGGAGAAGGGAGAGCCGGCGGCGCCTCCGGATCCTTCCCGGGACGCCCTGGCCGAGGCCGTCTCCCGCCGCGATGCCTCCTTCGAGGCGCTGGCCGACCTGGAGTTTGACCACGCCTCCGGGAAGATCTCCACCGAGGAGTTCGCCACCCTCAAGGCCCAGTACCAGCGAGCCGCGGTGACCGCCCTCAAGGATGTGGAGGGACTGGCTCCAGGCGCGCAGGAGCCCCGGGACAGGAACGGGAACGCCGCCTCTTGAGCGCGGCGGACGGCACCCTTCTGCAGTTCCAGCAGGTCTTCCGGGCCTACGGGCGCATCCGGGCCCTGGCCGGCGTCGACCTGGAGGTGCGCGCCGGGGAGACCCTGGCGCTGTTCGGCGCCAATGGCGCCGGCAAGACCACCCTCCTGCGCCTGGCCGCCACGCTGCTGTCCCCCTCCTCCGGCCAGCTCTTCTTCAGGGGGCAGCCCCTGGACCGTCGCCGCCGGGCCGCTTATCGGGCCCGCCTGGGCTTCCTGGGGCACGCGAGCTTCCTGTACGACGATCTCAGCGCCCGTGAGAACCTTCTGCTCCACGCCCGCCTCCACGGCGTGACCGATGCGGGCGCCCGCGTCGACGCGCTCCTGCAGCAGGTGGGCCTTGCCGAGCGGGGCCACGACCGGGCGGCTCACTTCTCCCGGGGCATGCAGCAGCGCCTCTCCCTGGCCCGGGCGCTGGTGGGCTCCCCGGATCTGCTGCTGCTGGACGAGCCGTTCTCGGGGCTGGACGGCCCCGGGAGCGAGATCCTGCGCCGCGCCCTGGAGGATCGCCGCCGGGAGGGGCGCTGCACGGTGCTGTCCAGCCACGACCTCCACCTGGGGCTGGCGCTGGCGGATCGCTACGTCCTGCTGGAGCGCGGGGCGGTGCGCCGGGTGTGGGACTGCGAGCCCTTGCGCGGCCTGGCGGCCCACCAGGTGAGCCTGCAGCGGCTGGCCCGGCCCGATGTGCGGGAGCCGGTGGCGTGAGAACCCTGCGGGTCATCCTGCTCATCGCCGGCAAGGATCTGCGCAGCGAGATTCGCTCGCGCCAGAACCTGGCCACCGTCCTGTTCTTCGCCCTGGTGGTGCTGGTCATCTTCCATTTCGCGTTCGACCTGGCCGACGTCTCCTTCGCCACGGTGGGGCCGGGACTCATCTGGGTGGCCATCTCCTTCGCCGGCATGCTGGGCCTGCAGAACTCCTTCGTCAGGGAGGGGGAACGGGAGGGCCTGGCCGGGCTTCTCCTCTCCTCCGGCGACCCGGCCGCCATCTACCTGGGCAAGGCGATGGCAGGTCTGGCCGCCCTCCTGGTGGCCGAGGCCCTGTTCCTGCCCGCGGCGGCCCTGCTGTTCAATACCGACCTGCGGCCGGCGGCGTTCCCCCTGGCGGTGGTGGTGGCCGTCCACACCGCCGGTTTCAGCGCCGTGGGCACCCTCTTCGCCGCCATGGCCCTCAAGGTCCGGAGAGGCTACCTGCTCCTCCCGGTGCTGCAGTTCACGGTCACCGTGCCACTGCTCATGTCGGCGGTGAAGGCCACGGGCGGCGTCCTGGCCGCGGGCACCCTGGACGGGGCTGGCATCTGGCTGCGGGTGGGGGTCGCCTATGATATGATTTTCGTCTCCGTCGCGGCCATGCTCTTCGAGCCGCTCATCGAGGACTGAACGACCGGGACGACCCCCTTGCGCTCGCTTCCCCTGCACCTGCTTCTCACCGTCATCAGCGTGCTCATGATCGGCGTGCTGGCCGCCGTTTTCGGCGACACGGTCCTGCTTCCCTTTTCGGCCTACGTGCCCACCGAGGCCACCATGGGGATCGTCCAGCGCATCTTCTACTTCCACGTCCCGGCCGCCATCACGTCGTTCCTGGCCTTCTTCGTCGCCTTCGTGGCCAGCATCGGTTTCCTTGCCACGCGGCGTCTGGAGTGGGACAACGTGGCCCTGGCCTCGGTGGAGATCGGGTTGCTGTTCTGCACCATGGTCATCGTGACCGGGCCGCTGTGGGCGCGGCCCGTCTGGGGCGCCTGGTGGCCCTGGGAGCCGCGACTGACCACGACCCTCATCCTGTGGCTCCTCTACATCGCCTACCTCCTCCTGCGGACCTACACCGAGAATCGTGAACAGCAGGCGCGATTCAGCGCCGTGCTGGGCATCGTCGCGTTCCTGGACGTGCCCATCGTCTACTACTCGGTCCAGTGGTGGCGGGGCGTGCACCCGGTGGTCTTCGGGCCGGGCGGCGGCGGCATCGAGCCCCGCATGCGCCACGCCTTCCTCGCCGCCCTGGCGGCCTTCTTCCTCCTCTATCTGCTGCTGGTGATCCACCGCACGCGGCTGGCGCGCATGGAGGACCAGGTGGAAGACTTGCGCGCGGCCTCGGCGGCGGGAGCCCCCTGACCGGCCTGCGCGCCGGGGAAGATCCGGAGTTGGACATGGGCAAGTGGCAGAACCTGGGTTACCTCTTCTGGGCGTACGTGAGCGTCTGGGCGCTGCTGGCCGCCTACCTGGTGCACATGGCCAACCGCATGCGCCGGCTGCGCCGTGAGATCGACGAACTGCGCCGCGAGCGGCGCGATGCCGGTCGCGGCTAGGGCGGCGGGCCTGCGCCGGAGGCTGGGCGCCGCACTGGCCGTCCTCCTGGTGGCGGCAACGGCCGCTGGCGCCGCGGCCCCTCCGGCTCTCCGCTTCCCGAGGGGGGCGGTGGTGGCGGTGGAGCCCGAGGCCGCTGCCGCCGGGGCCACCATCCTGGCCCGCGGCGGCAACGCCGCCGACGCCGCCGTGACCGTCGCCCTGGTGCTGGCGGTGGTCCACCCCCGCGCGGGGAACCTGGCCGGTGGGCACTTCACCCTGTGGCGGGGAGCCGGCGGCGAGGTGGAGGTCATCGACGGTCGGGAAGCGGCCCCCGCCGCCGCCAGCGCCGGCATGTTCCTGGACCCGGCCACCAGCGAGCCCGTGCCCGGAGCCTCCCTTCACACCCCGCTGGCCATCGCCGTTCCCGGCACGCTGCCTGCCCTGGGCCTCCTCCACGCCCGCCACGGCCGCCTCCCCTGGCGGGACGTGGTGGAGCCGGCCCGGCGCCTCGCCGCACGCGGCTTCCGCGTCAGCCCCCTGCTGGCCGCGGACCTGGCACGCCAGGCGCCGCGCCTGCTCCAGGACCCCGACACCGCGGCGGCCTACCTGCCCGGCGGCGTGCCGCCGCAAGAGGGCGACCGCATGCGCCTCCCGGACCTGGCCAGGACGCTGCGCGCCATCCGCGATCACGGACCGGAGGCCATCTTCCGACCGCGCCTGGCGGCCCTCCTGTCCCTCGACCTGGCGCGCCGCAAGGCCGCCCTGGCGCTCACCGATCTGGCGGCCTACCGCCCCCGGGTGTGCCGGGCCGTGGCCACCGACTACCGTGGCTTCCGGATCTGGACACCGCCTCTCCCCAGCGCCGGCGGCCTGACGGTGGCCCGGTCGCTGCGCGCCCTGGAGCCGTTCCACCTGGCCCCGGCCGATGCAGGCGGAGCCCGTCTCATTCACCTGCAGGCCGAGGTCTGGCGGCGGGCCTTCGCCGAGCGCCATCTTGCCTATGGCAGCCCGCAGGGTTCACCCGGGACGCTGCCGGACCCGCTGGACCCGTCCGGGCCGCACCGGTGGAGCCGGGAGATCGCCCTGGACCGGGCCGGCCCTTCGGCACCCCTGTTCACACCCACCGACGACGGGCTGCAGGCCGGCACACCGGTGCACGAGTCCCCGGAGACGACCCATTTCTCCATCGTCGATGCCGACGGCAACGCCGTGTCCCACACCACCACCCTCAACGGCAGCTTCGGCGCCGGCCTGGTGGCCCGGGGCACAGGCATCCTGTGGAACAACGCCATGGACGACTTCTCGGTGGCTCCCGGCGTCCCCAACCTGTACGGCATCCCCGGCTCGGCGGGCAACGCCATTGCCCCCGGCCGCCGTCCCCTCTCGTCCATGACGCCCATCATCGTGGAGCGGGACGGGCACCTGGCCTTCGTCCTTGGATCACCGGGTGGGGCGTTCATCCCCACGGTCTTGACCCAGGTCCTCGTCGCCCTCATCGACCTGGAGGCTCCACCCGCCGAGGCGGTCCAGGCGGACAGGGTCCATCACCAGGGTCTTCCTGATCGACTGCGCCACGAGCCGGGGGCGCTGGCCCCAGAGGTCCGCGCGCGCCTGGTGGCGTTCAGGCATCGCCTGGCCCGGGCGAAGGAGGCCATGGGGGACGTTCACCTGCTGGCGGTGGCCGCGGACGGCTCCGTGCTGGCCGCGCCGGATCCGCGCCGGCACGGCGGCGCGGCGGGGTTCTGATGCCGCAGGCGCCGCTGGATCTCCTGGAGGGGCGGCGGGGCGTGGGGGTGTTCGGCTCCAGCGAGCCGCGGCCGGGAGAGGCGCCGTACGAGGACGCCCGGAGGGCCGGGGCCCGCCTGGCCGCGGCCGGGCTGGTGGTGGTGAACGGGGGCTACGGCGGCGTCATGGAGGCCTCCTCCCGCGGGGCCCGGGAGTCCGGCGGCCTGAGCATCGGCGTGACCGTGGCGGCGTTCGCCGGGCGCGGGACGGGGAATCGCTGGCTGGCCCGCGAGATCCACGCCCCCGACCTGTTCCAGCGCACGCGCACCCTGGTGGATCTGTCCAGCGGCTTTCTCATCCTGCCCGGGAAGGCCGGGACCCTGGCCGAGGTGAGCTTCCTGTGGGCCCTCAGGCGGGCGGGACTCCTGGGCAGCCGCCCCGTGGTCCTGGCCGGAGGTTCCCCCTGGACTCCGGTGGTGGCCGCCCTGGAGGGAGGCGGGGTGCTGGATCCTGATACCCTTGCGGGGACCTGGCTGGCGCCGGACGCGGAGGCGGCGGTGGCCCTGCTGCTGGAGAAGATGGCGTGACACCGCCCAAGGGGTTCTGGCGCGAGAACATCGAGACGATCCTCGTGTGCGTGATCTTCGTGCTGTTCGCGCGCACCTTCGTCTTCCAGCAGTCCAAGATCCCCACCGGCTCCATGGAGGACACCCTGCTGGTGGGAGACTACATCCTGGTCAACCGCTTCCAGTACGCTCCCGTCCGCTACCGGTGGGAGCGCGCCCTGCTCCCCCGACGCGAGGTGCAGCGGGGCGATGTGGTGGTGTTCAAGTACCCCCGGCAGGTGGAGGTGGACTACATCAAGCGGGTCGTCGGCATCCCCGGCGATGTGGTGGAAGTGCGCGGGGAGACGGTGCTGGTGAACGGCCAGCGGCTGGAGGAGCCGTACGTAGCCTACAAGGGCGCCGGGGGCGGCATCGGCGCCGGCGATTTCGGTCCCGCCAAGGTTCCCGCCGGTAGCTACTTCGTCATGGGGGACAACAGGGATCGGAGCGCCGACTCGCGCATCTGGGGCTTCGTGCCCAGGAGCCACCTCCAGGGCCGGGCCATCTTCATCTGGTGGTCCTACGAGGAGGACCGGGAGGACTACCTCAAGACCCGCTTCCTGGAGCGGCTCAAGTCCATCGCCTCCAAGGTGATCCACTTCTTCCCCAGAACGCGCTGGAACCGTTTCTTTGACCTGATCCACTGAGCAGGCGACGCACGAGGGAGAGCCACATGGAGTTTCACGAGCTGGAGCACAAGACGGTCAACGAGCTGCGGGAGATGGCCAAGGCGTACGAGGACGTCAAGGGTGTGGTCGGACTGAAGAAGGACCAGCTCCTGGACATCCTGTGCGAGAAGCTGGGGATCGACCGACATGCCCACGTCCCGGAGGGGATCGGCCGGCGCCGGCTCAAGGCGCGCATCCGCGAGCTGCGCAAGAAGCGGGACGAGGCGCTGGCGGCCCGGGACCGTGCGGCACTGGCCAGCGTGCGCCGTGAGATCAAGTCACGGAAGCGGACCCTGCGGCGGGAGATCGCACGCGCCTTGCGCCGGAGCGCCCCGGCGCCCGCGGCCCCTCAGAAGGACGCCTCGGCCTGACGCCCGGCGCCGGCCATCTCACCGGCTGGCCGGCGGACCTGGTCGATCCACCCGCCGCCCAGCACCCGGTCGCCGGCATAGAAGACCACCGCCTGCCCCGGCGCCGCCAGCGGCGCCGCCCGCTCCAGGGATACCTTGGCCACGCCACCGTCCTCCGCCTCGACCCGGGCTGGCAGCGGCGCCTGCCGGTGCCGGAACTGGACCCGGCAGCGCAGGGCGCCTGCCGGCGGCACCCCGTCGATCCAGTTCACCTGCCGCGCCAGCAGGCCCGTGCACAGGGCTTCGTCCCGCGTCCCCACCAGGACCTGCCGGGTGGCTGGATCGAGGGCCAGCACGTAATGCGCCCTCCCGCCCCCGGGCAGCCCTAGCCCTCGCCGCTGGCCCACGGTGAAGCGGGACAGGCCCGCATGGGTGCCCAGGCGCCTCCCCGCCGTGTCCACCACCTCACCACCCTCCTCGGACGGGCCGGACATCCGATCCACGAAGCCGCGGTAATCCCCGTCGGGCACGAAGCAGATGTCCTGGCTCTCGGCCTTGCCGGCGTTGGGCAGCCCGGCGTCCCGGGCGACGGCCCGGACCTCTTCCTTGGTCAGCCCCCCCACGGGAAACTCCACCCGCGCCAGCATCTCCTGGGTCAATCCGAACAGGAAGTAGGTCTGGTCCTTGTGGGGGTCGGCGGCCCGGCGCAGGCTCCAGAGGCGGCGGTCCTGGTCCCACTCCCGCCGCGCGTAATGGCCGGTGGCGAGGCGATCCGCTCCCATCCCCAGCGCCCGGCCCAGGAGGACGTCAAACTTGACCGCCGCGTTGCAGTGAGCGCACGGGATGGGGGTGCGCCCGCCCCGGTACTCGGTCACGAAGGGGTCCACCACCAGCCGGCGGAAGTCCTCCTCCAGGTCCAGGACGTAGAACGGGATCCCCAGCCGCGCTGCCGCCGCCCGCGCCACCTCGGCATCATCGCCGCCGCAGCAGCGCCCGGCCCGCGCCGCGGCCACGGGAAGGCGGAGGCCAGCCGGCGCGGCATCCCCGGCACCAAACAGGCGCATGGTGAGGCCGAACGGGCGCCGCCCCGCCACCGCCAGGAGGGCCGCCGCCACGGAGGAGTCCACGCCACCGGACATGGCCACGGCGGTGCGCTCCCTCACCGGACCCTCCCCGCCGGCGCGTGCCGGCGCAGCCGCGGCGCCACCCGGCGCAGCGCGTCCAGGGCGAACTCCACATCGTCCACGCGTGTGTCCGGGCCCAGGCTCATGCGCACCAGGCCGGCGGCCCGCTCAGGCGGCAGACCCATGGCCCTCAGCGCGGCGCTGGGACGGCCTGCACCGGTGGAGCAGGCCGATCCGGTGGAGACCGCCACCCCCTCCAGGTCCAGGGACGCCACCACATCCTCGCCGGCCACGCCGGGCATCAAGAAGGCGCTGGTGTTGGGAAGACGGGGCCGTCCCTCCCCCATCACCTCCACGTCCTCCACCACCGCGCGCAGCCCCGCCTCGAAGCGGTCGCGCAGGGCCGCCATGGCCGGGGCGTACGCTGCGCCCTCCCTGGCCCGCTCGGCCGCTGCGGCGCCCATGGCCGCTGCCAGGGCCGTGGCGGGCGTGCCGCCCCGCCGCCCACGCTCCTGGGCGCCCCCGCCCAGCAGCGGCACCAGCGCCAGCGCCGGGTCGGCGATGAGGGCCCCGGCGCCGGCGAAGCCGCCGAGCTTGTGACCGCTCAGCAAGCCGATGATGTGCTCGCCAGGCGGCAGGATGGCGGGCAGGCGCCCGGGCGCTTGCACCGCGTCGGCCACCAGCGGGATCCCCCTGCGACCCAGCTCCCCCGCCACCTCGTCCACCGGCTGGAGGGTCCCGATCTCGTTGTGGGCCACCATGAGGGCCGCCACGGCGGTGGAAGGGGCGCAGGCCTCCAGGAAGCGCTCCGCGTCGGTCACGCCGCTGGCGTCAGGCGGGACCCGCACCACGGTGAATCCGTCCCGCTCCAGGGCGTCAGCCGCCGCCAGGATCGAGGCATGCTCCAGCGCCGAGATCACCACGCGCCCGCCCCCCGCGGCGCGCGCGGCGCCTTGGAGGGCGGCGTGCGCCGCCTCGCTACCGCCGGAGGTGAACACCACAGCCGCGGGCGGCACTCCGGCCAGTCCGGCCACCGCCGCACGCGCCTCCTCCAGCGCCCCGCGCGCCGCCTGTCCCTCTGCGTGGGGGCTGTGGGGATTGGCCCAGACGCGGTCCAGCACCGCCCGCAGCGCTGCCCGGGCCGCCGGAGAGGGCGGGCTGGTGGCGTTGTGGTCCAGGTAGACCCGGGGCATGGCAGGACGCTACCACCGCCGTTCCGGGAAGGGCAACGACGTTGACACTCCGCAACGGCCGGTGCTAGATTAACGCCTTCATTGCGCGGGAGTTAGCCGTCTCCGGCGAGCCGCTGCCCGCCACAGGAGCCCCCCCTTGCCCGCGGCCTTGGAGCTGAAGAAGACCGTCAACCTGCCGCGCACCGCCTTCCCCATGAAGGCCAACCTGCCGGCCAATGAGCCCCGGTGGCTCGCCTTCTGGCGGGAGATGGACCTGTACGGGCGGCTCCGGGTCCTGCGCGCCGACGCCCCCCTCTACCTGCTCCACGATGGCCCCCCCTACGCCAACGGCAACATCCATCTGGGGCAGGCCCTCAACAAGATCCTCAAGGACATGGTGGTCAAGTCGCGCAGCCAGATGGGGATGAACGCTCCGTTCGTGCCCGGCTGGGACTGTCACGGGCTGCCCATCGAGAACCGGGTGGACCGGGAGCTAGGAGGCAAGAAGGAGGGCCTCTCCCCGCTGCAGGTCCGGCGCCTCTGCCGGCAGTACGCCGAGAAGTACATCCACGTCCAGCGCCAGGAGTTCCGGCGCCTGGGCGTCTTCTGGGACTGGCAGAACGACGACCGGGAGGAGGCGGAGGGCGCGGCCAGCCGGACCGCCATCTACCGCACCCTGGACCACGACTACGAGGCGGCCATCGCCCGGGAGCTGGGCCGCTTCTTCAGCGCCGGCAGCGTCTACTACGGCAAGAAGCCGGTTCACTGGTGCCCGTCCTGCCGCACCGCCCTGGCCGAGGCCGAGGTGGAGTACGCCACCGTCACCGACCCCTCGGTCTACGTGGCCTTCCCCGTGCGCGGGGCGGGCGAGCGCATCCCGGCCCTGTCCGGCCAGGAGCCCAGGGCGGTCATCTGGACCACCACCCCCTGGACGCTGCCGTCCAACCGCGCCCTGTGCTTCCACCCCGACTTCGTCTACGTGGCGGTGCGCGCCGGCGGCGGTGTCTTCATCGTTGCGCGGGATCTCCTCCCGGGGGTGGCCGACGCCGTGGGCTGGCAAGACCCCCAAGTCATCGCCTCCTTCACCGGCCGCGAGCTGGCCGACGCGCCGGAGTCCGGCGCCGGGACCGCCGAGGTCACCGCCGAGCCGCCCTACAGAGAGATGACCTCCGGCCCGGCGAGCCGGCTCATCCTGGGTGAGCATGTGACCCTGGAGCAGGGCACCGGGATCGTCCACACCGCTCCCGGCCACGGCGCTGACGATTACTATGTCGGCGCCCGCTACGGCATCGAGCCCTGGGTCCCGGTGGATGATGACGGCCGCTTCATGGAGGCCATGGTGCCGGCGTGGGGCGGGCAGCGTGTGTTCGACGCCAACCGGCCCATCGTGGAGGATCTGGCAAGCCGCGGCCTCCTGCTGGCCACCACCGACATCGTCCACGAGTACCCCCACTGCTGGCGCTGCCGCGGCCCCATCGTCTTCCGCGCCACCCCCCAGTGGTTCATCGCCATGGACCAGGGGCAGCTCCGCCAGCGGGCCGTTGCGGCCATCCACCGGACCGCGTGGAAGCCCCCCTTCGGTGAGGACCGCATCGCGGCCATGGTGGGCCATCGTCCCGACTGGTGCATCTCGCGCCAGCGGACCTGGGGCGTGCCCATCCCGGTCATGGCCTGCGGCGCCTGCTCCACCGACGACGAGCTGGTCTTCGTGTCGGACCCCCGGTTCTTCGAGCACGTGGCCGGCGTGATGGCCCGGGCCGGCTCCGACGCCTGGTTCGGCCGGCCCGGGGCCAGCGGCGCCCCCGAGCCGTACGCCGACGAGTCCGAGGCACGGGCCGTCCTGCTGCCTGCAGGACTGGGCTGCCCCCGCTGCGGCCAGGCCGAGCACCTGGCGCGCCGGTTCGAGATCGTGGACGTCTGGTTCGAGTCCGGAGCCAGCCACGCCGCCGTCCTCACCCGCCCCGGACTGCGCTGGCCGGCGGATCTCTACCTGGAGGGGCACGACCAGTACCGCGGCTGGTTCCACTCCTCCCTGCTGGTGGCCGTCCATGGGCGCGACGGACAGGCCCCCTACCGGCAGGTGATCACCCACGGCTTCACCCTGGACGGCCAGGGGCGCAAGATGAGCAAATCCCTTGGGAACACGGTCAGCCCCATGGAGCTGGCCGACACCCGCGGCGCCGAGATCCTCCGGCTGTGGACCGCCATGGTCAACTTCCTGGAGGACATGTGGATCTCCGAGGAGGCGCTGACCCGCCACACCGACGCCTACCGCAAGATCCGCAACACCTTTCGCTACATCCTGGGCAACCTCCACGACTTCGATCCGGCGGCCCACGCCGTGCCGGTGGAGAAGATGCTGGAGATCGACCGGTACATCCTTTCCCGGTTCGACGAGGTCCGGCAACGTGTCGTGGATGCCTACGACCGGTCCGAGTTCCACACCGTCGCCCACGCGCTGCACCAGTTCTGCGGCGTGGATCTGTCCGCCTTCTACATGGACGTGATCAAGGACCGGCTCTACACCGAGGCACCCGGAGCCGCCTCCCGGCGCTCGGGCCAGACGGCCCTCTGGCTGCTGGGGGACGGCCTGTGCCGCCTCATGGCCCCCATCCTCTGCTTCACCGCCGAGGAGGTGTGGCAGCAGCTTCCGCCGGCGGAGGGGCGGCAGGAATCGGTGCACCTGGAGCTGTTCCCCGGTCCCACCGGCGCCCGCGCCGACGCCGGGCGCTGGCGCGCCCTGCTGGACCTCCGGGAGCAGGTGGCGCGGGTGCTGGAGGCCGCGCGGCGGGAGAAGGTCATCGGCGCCGGCCTTGAGTCTCAGGTCGTGCTGCACGGTGAGCCCCCAGCTTTCGCCGACGAGTACGGCCTGCCGTGGCAGGAGTTTCTGGACGGCGTCCTCCCCGAGCTGGCCACCCTCTTCATCGTCTCCCAGGTGAGCGTCGCCGCCTCCCCACCGGAGGGAGCGGTGGGTGTGGAGGACGGCCCTCTGGCCGGACTGGCCCTGGCCGTCGCGCGGCATCCCGGGGTCAAGTGCCCCCGGTGCTGGACCTACGTGGAGGCCCTGGGGGCCGACCCCGCCTTCCCGGAGGTCTGCGCCCGCTGCGCCCCCAAGCTGGCCGCCGGGCTGGCCGCTGGAGCCTGGGCCGGCGCCGTCGCGGAGGGCTGAGTGGCCGGCGCCCGCCGCTGGCCCTACCTGGCCCTGGCGCTGGCGGTGATCCTGCTGGACCAGGCCAGCAAGGTGCTCATGACCCGCCTGCTGGCTCCTCGCGGCTCGGTGGAGATCATCCCGGGCCTGTTCAGCCTGACCTACGTCCGCAACACCGGTGCCGTCTTCGGCCTGTTCCGCGACCTGGCCGATCCCTGGCGAGGGCTGCTGCTGACCCTGATCCCGCTTCTCGCGGTGGGCGTGATCCTGGCCCTGGCCTGGCGCACCCCGGCGGGCCGCCGGCGCCCCCTCATGGCCCTGGCCCTGGTGCTGGGCGGCGCGGTGGGCAACCTGGTGGACCGGCTGCGGCTGGGGTACGTGGTGGACTTCCTGGACGCCTACCTGGGCACGGCCCACTGGCCCGCCTTCAACCTGGCCGACTCGGCCATCTGCATCGGCGTCTGCCTGCTCCTGCTGGACATGGCGCGGCAACCGGCGGGCGATCACTCCCCTTCCGGCCCTCGGGGACCGGGCCTGGCGGGCCATTCGGGGGAGCGCTAGTTGCACCCGATCCTGTTCACCGTGCCCCTGTTCGGTCATGTGGTGGAGATCCCCACCTACGGGGTGATCCTGGCTGCGGCGTTTCTCGTCATCCTGAAGGCCGCCTCCATCCTGTCCCGCCGGGAAGGGCTGCCTCCCCGGGACGTTGTCGATCTGGGATTCATGGTCTTCCTGGCCGGGCTGGTGGGGGCCAAGCTCCTGCTCATCCTCCTGGACCTGCCCCACTACCTGTCCCATCCCGCGGACCTGCTGGGCACGCTCCGGTCCGCCGGCGTCTTCTACGGTGGCCTGCTGGCGGCGGTGCCGGTGGGCATCTGGTTCGCACGCTCCCGGGGCCTGAACCTGTGGAAGGTGATGGACGTGGCCGGGATCTGCCTGCCCATCGGGCTGGCGGTGGGACGGCTGGGCTGCTTCGCGGCCGGCTGCTGCTACGGCAAGACCTGCAGCCTGCCCTGGGCGGTGACCTTCACCAGCGAGGCTGCTGCCAGGACCACCGGTGTCCCACTGGGAATCCCCCTGCACCCCACACAGATCTACCTTTCCCTCAACGCCGCCGCCCTCACCATGGTCCTGCTGTGGCTGCAGCGCCGCAAGACCTACGACGGGCAGGTTTTCCTCTGGTTCGTGGTTTTGTACGGCGCCACCCGCAGTGGCTGGGAGATCCTGCGGGGCGACGCGGTGCGCGGCTTCCTCATCCCCGGGTGGATATCAACCTCCCAGGCCATCGGGATGGCCTCGGTGGCCGCCGGCCTTGCCCTCATGGCGTGGCGCCGGCGTGCCGCGCCGCGGGGCTGAGCCAGGGGTGGACACCGGCGGCCGGCGGCACCGCGTCCAGGCTGGCGAGGCCGACCAGGGCCAGCGGCTGGATGCCTTCCTGGCCCACCGGCTGGCAGGGCGCTCGCGCACCGAGGTGGCCCGCTGGATCCGGAGCGGCCTGGTGACCCTGGACGGCCGCCCCGCCCGGGCCTCGCATCGGCTTGCCGCAGGCGAGTGGGTCGAGGTGCGCGAGCCCGAGGCGGCACCCAGCCTCCTCATCCCCCAGCCCATGGACCTGGAGGTGCTCCACGAGGACGATCAGATCCTGGTGCTGGTCAAGCCGCCGGGCCTGGTGGTTCATCCTGGCGCCGGCGTGCACTCCGGGACGCTGGTGCACGCCCTCCTGGCCCGCGGGGAGCGCTGGTCCACCATCGGTGGCGAGGTCCGCCCGGGGATCGTGCACCGGCTGGACCGCGCCACGTCAGGCGTCATGGTGGTGGCGCGCACCGACGCAGCGCACCGCTCCTTGGCCGCGCAGTTCAAGGATCGCACGGTGGAGAAGAGCTACACCGCCCTGGTCATCGGCCGGCCCGAGGCACCGCGCGGGCTCATCGACGCGCCCGTGGGACGCCACCGCCAGCACCGGGCGCGCATGGCGGTCCGGGACGACGGCCGGCCGGCGCAGACCCGCTACCAGGTGGCCGAGGAGCTGGGGCCCTTGACCCTCCTGGCCGCCTCCCCGCTCACCGGGCGCACCCACCAGATCCGCGTGCACCTGTCCAGCATGGGCCACCCCATCGCCGGGGATCGCATGTACGGTGGCGTCACCCAGGCCCGGGGGCTCACATCGGCCCCGGTGCGGCGCGCCCTGGCCGCCTTCGGCCGGCTGGCCCTGCACGCCACGCGGCTGGCGTTTCGTCATCCCGTCACGGGCGAGGAGATCACATTCTCCGCCCCGCCGCCCGACGACTTCACGGCCTTGCTGTGCCGCCTGCGGGAGGCCCGGCCGTGAGGGGAGCGCGGCCGCCGCTGGCGCTCCTGGGCGCGGGGCGGGCCGGTGGCACCCTGGCGGTCCTGCTGGCCCACTGCGGCTGGACGCCGGGGGTGATCTGGTCCCGGCGCCGGGCCTCCGCCCGGCGCGCCGCCCGCCGCGCCGCGGCCGCCGCCCCTGACGGGAGCCTCCCCCCGGCAGCCACCGTGGATCCCCGGCGGGCTCTGGCCGGCGCGCAGCTGCTCCTTCTGGCCGTCCCTGACGATGCCCTCGCCCCCTTCGCGGGTGAGCTGGCCCGCGTGGGGCCCGCCCCGGCCAACGGAATCGCCCTGCACCTGTCCGGCGTGCACCCTGCGGCAGTCCTGTCGCCTCTGAGGCGGTCCGGCTGGCAGATCGGCGCGATCCACCCGCTGGCCATCCTCCCTTCCGGGGTTCCACCGCGACGACTGCTGGCGGGCGCTGCGTTCGGCGTGGAGGGAACACCGGTGGCGCTGCGCCAGGCGCGCGCTCTGGCCCGCCTTCTCGGCGGGCATCCCTGCCTCGTGCCGCCGGCGGCGCGGCCGGCCTACCACCTGGCGGCGGCCCTGGTGGCCAACGACAGCCTCGCCCTCCTGAGCCTGGCCATGGACCGGGCCTGCCGTGCAGGCCTGCCCGAGACCGCCCTGCGCCGCGGCCTGGCCCACCTGCTGGCCGGGGTGGCACGCGCCGCCCGGGCCCAGGGGCCGGCCCGGGCCCTCACCGGCCCGGTGGCGCGTGGCGATGCCCAGACCCTCCGCCGGCACCTGCAGGCCGCCGGACCGGCCCGACGTATCCACCGGGATCTGTCCCTCGTGCTCGTGGATCTGGCCCGCCGCGGGGGGCGCATGGACGCGGCGCAGGCGCGCCGGCTGCGGCGCGCCCTCCGCTCCTGAGCGGCACGCGCCCTCAGGGCGTGGAGCCCTGGGGCCGTTCCGCCAGTTCCTCAGCGATCCGCTGCATGCGCAGCGACTGGAACGCGTCCCCACCCGCCGCCAGCAGCTCGGCCGAGCGCCGGTAGTGCGCCTGGGCGACCGCCCGGTCTCCCCGGGCCAGGGCCGCGGCCCCCAGCCCCCCCTCGGCCAGCCCCTCCACCTGGGGCAGGCCGCCCGCCCGCGCCAGGCGGATGGCCTCCATGAGGGGCGCTCTGGCCTCCTCCGGGCGCCCCGCCTCCAGGAGGGCCGCGCCCAGATGCTGCCGGGCGCGGGCCTCCGCTCCGTCGTCTCCCCGCCGGGCGAAGTGCGCGGCGGCATCCCGGTACCGCGTGACGGCACGCTCCCAGTCATCCAGGTCACCGTGCAGCTCCCCCGCCAGGAACAGCAGCTCACCCAGCTGATCGCTGAGGCCCCCCAGGCGCGCCGCGGCCACGGCCTTCTCGATCACCTCGGCGCCCCGGGCGGTGGCCCCGGCCGCCGCGTGGATGCGCGCGGCGTTGAGATAGGCCTCGGCCACCAGGGGCAGGGCCCGGCCCTGCTCCGCCAGCCGTCCCGCCGCCTCGTAGTCGGCGGCCGAGGTGGGGCGCGCTCCGTCGGCGTCCCGCAGCCGGGCTCGTTCCAGGATCACCTGGGCGGCCAGGACCGGCAACCCGGCGTCGAACGCAATCTGTCGCGCCCGGGAGAGCACGTCGAAGGCGCGGCTGGTCTGCCCCGATGCCACCTGGGCCTCGGCCAGCAGGATAAGCGAGCCGATCTCCCCCTCGGCGTCGCCGATCTGCTCCGAGACCGCCGCCGCCGCTCCCAGCGACTCGGCGGCCGGCCCCGGCCGCGCCGTGTCCAGCAAGAGCTGCCCCCGGGCCAGGAGGGCGTCCCGCAGGCGCGGCAGCTCGCCGCCGGCACGGAAGGCGGCAGCGGCCTTCTCGTAGTGGAGCACCGCCGGATCGGCGTGGCCGAGCCGCTCCAGCGTCTGTCCCAGCGCGCCGTCCACCAGTCCGGCGCAGCGAAGGTCCCCCAGCTCCCTGCAGGTGTCGGCGGACTTCTCCAGCTCCCGGGGCGACGGCGGTGCCGTCCCTCCCGTGGCCGCCAGGAGATCATCCACTGCAACCCGCGCCTGGACCTGGGAGGGGGACCAGGCCTGCATCACCTTGAGCCTCTGGGCCAGGGTGATGTCCTCGGTCATCTGCATGTAGATGGCCGCCAGGTGGCCGGCGATGAGGAAGCGACTCAGGCCTTCGTCGCCGCTGCCGTCCCCTTCGCTCCCGCCAGGCGCCGCTCCGGTCTGGCGCATGGCCAGATCGGCCAGCTGGTGCGTGACCTCGCGGAAGCTCCACGGGTCCTCCACCGCCAGGGCATAGAGGGCCTCGGTCTGCTCCGAGGTCACGGCGCGCCGGACGCGCCGGAAGGACTCATCCTCGGCTCCGCCGGCCTGCCCGGTCATGGCAGCCGCGCCGGCCGGCACCGGCGCAGCCCCCGCCCCGGAGCAGCCCGGAGCGGCGAGCAGGGCGTGGGCCAGGAGCCAGGCATTCAGGGCGCCGCGGGTCACACCATCATTCTAGCCTCTCCCCTGGCTCCCGGGCCGGGGGCCAGTGGGGAACGATGTGGGGCCTGCAGGTCTTGCAGGTCTAGATGAGGGAGACCATCTGCGGCTCGCTGAGCCGTCGCTCGGAGCCGTTGCGCTTCTCGAGGAGCATCTCCCGGACCCCGTTCTTCAGCAGCACGGTCTGGGCGATGTCGAAGTCCGGGAACAGGCGCAGGATGTCCCGGTTGGGAAGGTGGTGGGGGCGGAGGCGGGGGCCCTCCACATCCTCTGGCTCCACGTGGCCGGCCGCCCGGATGCGGAACCGCCGCGGGGGCCGCGAGGCAGCGTCCCGGGCCGGTCCGAACAGGGCCAGCACGAAGCCGCCGGGCGCCGTGACGCGCCGGATCTCCCCGGCCACGGCCAGGGCCTCGGGCTCGGCCAGGTAGTCGAACAGGTCCCAGCAGAGGACAGCCTGAAAGGCCGAGGTGTCGTGGTCCACCGGCGGGATGGCCGGGGGCGTGGTGGCGGCGGGCTTGCTCCGGGCCGCGGCGCGAGCCGGCCGGCGGTCCCTGCTGGCGCCTCGCCCCTCGGTGGGCGGCGCCGGTCGCGGACGGGTGAGAAGCGTGGCGGTGTAATCGTCCACGTGGACCTTGCAGCCCAGGCGGATGAAGTAGTCGATGTTGCTGCCGCAGGTGTAGCCGAGATCGAGGAGACGTGGGTGGGGTAGGCGCCGGAGACGGGTCACCAGGCCTTCCAGGGATCGCCCGAAGCGAACCGAGGAGCCAGGCAGACCTGCCGCCGTTGGCGTGGACCTCTCACGCTGCCACCACGTCATGGACCCGATCCCGGGAGGACGACCTACGGGCGCGCCGCGCTGCGATTGCCCTCGGCGGGAGCACTGTCGGTGATGAGGGTCGGCGTCGCCGTTGCCTTGTCCTTGGCCGCGACCTTGCTCGCGCCGGGGCGCGGGCCGGACATGTCCACCGAGCCCTTGAAGCGGGCACCGTCGGCAATGACGATGCGGGGCGCCACGATGTCGCCATTGACCCGCCCGGTCTCGGCCAGTTCCACCTTCTCGTGGGCGCTGATGTTGCCCGTGACCTCGCCGCGGATGAGCACGGTCTTGGCGCCCACCTCGGCCTGGATCCGGCCGTTGGGGCCGATGGTGAGGTTGTGCTCCTTGAGATCAATCTTGCCTTCCACCTTGCCCTCGATGGTCAGGTCCTCATCACCGGTCAACTCGCCACGAATACAGATGCTCTGGCCAATGTTCACGATCCCCTCGTTTAATGATGCGCCCCCTCGAGCGGGAGCAGCGATGAAATCCCGGGAAGGCGTGCCGGCAGGCTCGCGCTTCGCCGCCCTGGGATCGGCGGCCGGGGTGTCCGTCTCCCTGCGGTTCCACATGATGCGGACCTCCTTACGAAAAAGTTTAGTCTAACACAAATATAGTCCTGTTCCGTGGAGTTGCCAGTCCCGGGCGGAGAAATGGCGGCCCACCGGGCACGGACCTATATTCCCGGCGTGAATCCGCTGCTCATGAGCCTGGCCGCGGTGCCCATGCAACCGTGGGAGGCCCTCAATCCTCTCATGGCCGCGCTGCTGGTCATCACCGTTCTCGTGGTGCTGGCCATCGGCTACCTCCTGGGGCGCGCCCTCTCCGGACAGATGCGCACCGCTGAGTCTGGCCCGGCGGCCATGGCCGCTTCCGAGGCCACCGACATGCGCCGGGCCCTGCGCCGGATGGAGCAGGAGGTCAACGAGATGACCCTGTTCTTCGTGGCGCTGCCTGACCTGATCAAGCAGCTCAACGACAACAGGGACAAGCGGCACATCGCCCCCCTCCTCCTGCGCCTCCTGGACGTCATCTTCGAGCCGGGCCAGATCTGCATCTTCTACCGCTCCGCCCGCGAGGATGGGGTGTTCAAGCTGGCGGCCAGCAAGGGCCTGCCCCGGGCCATCGAGGACAAGGGCCTGCTGGTCCGCGCCGGCGAGGGGCGCGTGGGGTTCGTGGCCGAGCACCAGATGGTCATGGATGCCCGCGACTTCGTCACCTCGCCCAGCTTCCACGGCGATGGTCCCGGGAGCACAGGCCGGATCCAGATCGATCTCATCGCTCCCATGCTGGATGCCGACGATCACCGCACCATCGGCATCATCACCGTGGGCAACCTGACCCGGACGCCGCGCAACGAGAAGAAGATGATCAAGATGGTGGCCGACCTGGGCTCCATGGGGATCAAGAATGCCGATTACCACCAGCGCATCCAGACCCAGGCCAACGAGGACAGCCTGACCAAGCTGTACAACAAGCGGTTCGGCGCCGATCAGCTCTCCCTCAGCATCAACCGGGCGGAGAAGGAGAACAAGCCCCTCTCCATCTTCCTGTTCGACATCGATCACTTCAAGACGTACAACGACACCAATGGGCACCTGGAGGGGGACGAGGTGCTGCGCCAGATTGGACGCCTCGTGGCCGGGACCATCCGGGCGGATGACTTTGCCGCCCGGTTCGGCGGTGAGGAGTTCCTGGTGGTGTTCCAGGATACGGACAAGGAGGGGGCCCTCATCGCCGCCGACAAGCTCCGGCGGCAGGTCGAGTCGTTCCCTTTCCCCCACCAGGAGCACCAGCCCGGCGGCAAGCTCACCATCAGCGGTGGGGTGGCGGCCTTCCGCACCGACTCCCGCAGCTCCACCGAGCTGATTCGCCTGGCTGACGAGGCCCTCTACGAGGCCAAGAAAGAGGGGCGGAACCGGGTTCTAGGCTGTCGCACCCCTTACATGTCAGGAGGGACGGAGCCCGAGCCGATCCGCCTCTGATCCCGACGGGCCACCGGCGTGTTAAGCTGGCGCCGGCACAGGCCCATGACCAAGCGCCCCGCACGCCGGCACACCCCTCGCCCCACCCCCACCTACGTCACCACCCTTCTGGGCAACGGCGAGATCTGTCCCATCAGCGAGATGCTGGGCCGCCGACGCCTGCGGCGGATTGCCGCGGACTCGGCCGAGGGGCGCCGCCTGCTGCGCTCCGGACAGGTGACGGTTCGCACCCGCCAGGGCCGGCGGTTCTCCGGCACGTCCATCGTGGAGGTGTTCGACGAGCTGGCCCGGGAGCTGCGCCAGGCCGCGTCCGATCCCGGAGCCGATCCCCGGGCGGTGGAGGACCTGGAGCGCGCCCTGGATGCCCTGACTCGCCGCCGTAGCGACTACGGCTGAGGCGTGAATCGCAGTCGCGCCGAGGCCTCGTTGCCGGCCAGGTCGCGGACGGTGATGACCACCTCGTGGGTCCCGGCGCCCCCGGCGGGCGCCGTGATGCGATAGCGCTCCCGCGGCTGGTCCTCCACCCCGTCGTCTGGGAGAGCCCCCTGCCAGGGACCGCCATTCAGGGACCAGGACGCGCCCCGCACCCCTTCCCCCGCGTCCCGAGCCACGAAGCTGAAGACCCAGTCGCCCCGACTCGCCTGCCAGCGCAGATCCTCGATGACGGGCGGCGTCCGGTCCACCACGAAGCGGGCGGTCTCGAGGAACGCCTGGCGCGCCCGCTCCTTCGTGTTGCCGGGAGCATCACTCACCTCCACGCGGAAGACGTAGCCGCCATCCGGCAGCCGCGCCTCGTCGAAGACGTGAAACCCGTCGGTGATCCCCTCGGCGAAAAGAAGGAATGCGTCATCCGCATCGCCACGGAGCAGGAGCCGGGCCACCAGCGGGTCGCCGTCGTCATCGGCGGCGTCCCAGGTCACCGTCCGGCGCCCCGCCTGGAACACGCGCCGCACCCGGAATCCGGGCCCGATCCCTCCGCCCCCGTCCCCCCCGAGCGCGCCGGCCGCCGCCGATCCGGGGGCAGGTGCCGCCGGACCGGGCACTGCGGGGAGCGGCTCCAGCGCCACACCGGAGGGGAGGACCTCGGTCCGCTCCAGGCGCGGCGGCCTGTTCTGGGGGAGGATGGCGAGGCGGACCCGGGCCAGCTCGACCGCCCCGGAGCGGAAACGCGCTCGCCACTGGACGAACCGGCCCGGCGGGGCCACCGGGGCCGCCGCCTCGCCGCCACGCCGCCAGTCCGACCAGGCGCTCCAGGTCTCGTCGGGTCGGGCGCTCAGACCGCTGCGGAAGGAGAGCTCCACCGGGGCGCCGCTGCCGCGCGTCTCCCAGCGGGCGGCGCCGAACCGGGCGCCGGGGCCGGCGTCGTGGACCGGGGCCACCACCAGCCCTTCATCGCCCGCCGCCGGCGGCGCCAGGCGAACCACGCTCCCAAGGCCGCCCGTGGCGACGATCACAGCCCCGCCAGGCTCCGCCGCCAGCGCCGTGACGGAGCGCGCCGGCAGCGTGGCCAGCCGGCGAGTCTGGCCCGTGGCCAGGTCGATGGCATGGATCGCCCCGCCAGGCGACGTCCCCACCCAGATCTCGCCCGACCCGGGACGGTGCAGCAGGCTCACGGCGATCTCCCCCTGGCCGGCCCAGAGCCGATTCACTCCCCCGGCGGCATCGATGCGAACCACCTCCGAGCGGCCTGCCGCCTCGCCGCCCCGCCCGGCGGCCGCGCCTCCGGCTGCCTGCGGCAGCCCCGGCCCGGCAGGAGCCTGGGCCCCTGACGCCGGCGATCCTCCTGGCGCCAGGGGCGGCGCCGACGGTGTCCCGCCCGCGGCGGACACCAACGCCGCCACCACGTCGCCCTCCACCACAACCAGGGCCGCAACTTCGGCGTGCTCCGACTCGAGCAGGACCCCGGCCAGCCCGCCGCCGTCCACCTTGACGATGCGACCACGCCCCGAGGTGCCCACCCAGACGGCGCCGGCACCGGCGGGCGCCAGGCAGCGCGCCTGGTCATGCCCCAGCAGGACAACCTGCCGCGCCGGTTTCCCGGGCGCGGGCATGTGCAGCACACCTCCCGGGTCCCCGGTGGCCACCCAGAGTCC
Organism: Candidatus Polarisedimenticolia bacterium; assembly: GCA_041580435.1. Lineage (GTDB taxonomy): Bacteria > Acidobacteriota > Polarisedimenticolia > SMYD01 > SMYD01 > JBFGDW01. The sequence goes on from JBFGDW010000001.1 coordinate 47,594, forward strand.
CCCCTGTCCGTCGTCCAGCAGGTCCCAGATGTACCGGGATCCGGTGGCGAGCAGGGTCGTGGCCGTCCCATCCGGCGCCACGGACTCGACGCGCCCCCCCGGGGAGATGGCGGCGAGGATGCGCCCCTGCGGGCCCGGAGCCAGGGCGGTGACCTCGGCCTCGGCCACCTCCAGCAGGGGCTGCCCCTCGGCGGCAGGGGGAAAGCGCAGCAGCGTCCCCGGCGCCCCCCCGGCCGCGTGGAGGGTCCCGTCCGGGGCGGGAAGCAGGTCCCAGATCACCGGCAGGGAGGGTCCGGCCAGGGCGCGGGGCTGCGGCCCCCGCGCCAGCCCGCCCAGGCGCGTCACCGCCACCCCCTGCAGCTCGAGCCCCGCCACGCCCCGGAAGTCGCTCACCTCGTGAAAGCGCGTCCCTCCGCCGGTGACCGGGGCCGCCGAGAGGATCAGCGCGCACAGGAGCGCACCCCCCTGCCGGCGCACCGTGCGCACCGTCACCGGAGCGCCTCGTCCACCGGCACGCTCACCCGGCCGGCGCCCACCACGACGCCCCGCTGGGATCGCCCCTGGTCGGCAACGATGGCCTCACCCAGGGGCTGGCGCCATGGACCGCCGCCGGTGCGGATGACGGAGGCGACCGATGGCGGCAGGTCGCGGAGGAGATCGGCCCCCAGGAGCCAGCCCGGCGCCGGACGGGTGACCCGGAGGTAGAGCCCGTCGGCGGGACGCAGGCGCTGGAGGGCCGCCATGAGGGGCGCCGCGCCGGGCGCCCGTCCGATGGCCGCCAGCTCGGCGGCCCCGTCGGCGCCAAGGGCGGCGCTCGCATCGCCGGCCAGGATGCTCAGCTCGGAGCCGGCCGGCAGCAGCGGGACGGTGAAGGTGAACAGCTCCATGCGCTCGATCCCTCCGGGAAGCTCCCGCAGGCGGACCTGCACCTGGGCGGCCTCCCCGGGCCGCAGCCGCGGCGGCTGCACCTGGACCTCCTCCACCCGCACCTGGCGCACATCCGCCTGGAGGCGGAACTCCAGCTCCAGCGCCATGTCCAAATCCTCCCCGCCCGGGGCGCCCGCCACCAGGGACAGGAGCGCGGCGGCGTAGCGCGCCGCCTGGAACGCCACCGGCGGCCCGCTCTCGCCGCCCGCGAAGACGTTGCGCACCGCCAGCGGCGGCAGGTCGCCGGCCCGTAGCGTGCCGTCCAGGGAGATGGTCCCGCTGCGCGCGCCGCGATCGTGGGCGAGCAGCGTGTTGGACACGACCATCTCCAGGAGCCCGCCGGCCAGCAGGGGGGAGCGCACCAGCCAGAAGCGGTGCACCCGCCGCGGACCCTCCAGCCCCGGGCTGGCGGGGTCCAGCACGGTGATCTGGACCGGGATGGTGCGGGCTTGCACGCCCAGGCGGCCCGCGAGCCCCTGGGGCCGATCCTGGTGGAAGGCACCCACCACCTCTCCCACCTGGGCCACCTTGAATGAGCCCGCCTGGGACGGCACCGTGACCAGGATCTCGGCCCGGGCCATGGGGAAGTCCACCGCCCCGCCCCGCGCCAGGGGGTGCCCCAGGGCCAGGACCCTGTCCCCCTCCACCAGGGTGACGGTGCCGGTCCCGGCCAGGACCAGGTCACCGCCCACCAGCACCGCCGCCACTGGTTGGCCGGCGGTCAGGGGGCGGGTGGTGGTGCCGGGTGGCGTGCCGGGGACGGCAACCGCCTGCACCACCGGGCCGAGCCCCCAGGATCGGAGCAGCGGTGCGTAGCGGGACTCCACCCTGGGATCGAGACCTGAAGCGGCCAGGAGGGTGCGCGGGCCGGACCCGTCCTCCGGGCCTGGCCAATCGGGCCAGGGCTCCAGGCCCGCCACCGCCGCCAGGGGATACCGCGGCGCAGCGGCCGGCGCGCCCGCCCATGGCCCGGAGGTCTCCCCGGGGAGGGCCAGCATCTCCTCGATGGGGGTGATCCCGGCGATGGCCTCCTGGGTGAAGCTGCCGATGCGGTAGGCCAGGGCTCCCACCAGGCGGCCATCCACCAGCACCGGACTGCCGCTCATGCCCGAGGCCACCCCGGCGAGCTGCGCCCGCTCGCCGTGCAGCCGGGCCAGGATCACGTCACGGCCCGGCCCGGCGAAGCCCGGGGCCACGCCCAGGATTTCCAGGGGGACCGACTCCACCCGGTCACCGGCGTAGACGGTGCGCGTCTCGCCACGCTGCCCCGGCTCGATCTCGCCCAGGGGAAGGAACCCCTCCGCCTGGGCCGGCGCCCCCGCGGCCAGGGTCAGAACCAGCGCCGCAGGGGCCGCCTGCCGCCGGCGGCCGCCTGCGGGCCGCCGTGCCGTCAACTGTCCTTGTCCTTCTTGAGCGCCTTCTTGATGGCCTCGACGATGAAGTTCTGCATGGAGGGCTCCTGGCTCTTCACCGCCTCGTAGACCAGGCAGGGAAGCTTGAGGCTGATCTGCACACCTCCCTCGTCCAGGGCGTCCAGCCAGCGTGCGAACTCGGCCCAGTTGCGGAACACCTTGCGCTCGATGGCGCCCTTCCGGTACAGCTCGATGCGGTTGATGTCGTCCCGGAGGGCCGTCAGGACGTTGTCCTCGTCGTACTCGGCGAAGTCCGAGTAAGCGAAGAACTTCACCTCCCCGGCGGTCTGGTCCTTCCCCTTGATGGAGATCTCCGGCTGCTTGTTGCAGCGCATGATGATGTAGTCCCGCTTCCCCTTGAACTGGAACGCCAGGATGGGGTCGGTGCGGCGGTTGTTGTCGGAGGGGGTCTTGAGGGCCCGGAACACCCGGCGCGCGATCTCCTCGTTGGTGCTATACATGACCCCCCCTCGCAGGTACGTGAAACAGGCCAGATCGCATAGGCCCGTAGTAATACCACGCCTACCCGCGGGGCGCAACGCCCTTCCCGTGCTCCCGGCCGTTGCCGCCTGGCCAGGACCTCCGTATACTCCCCCAAGGAGGCCGCCGTGCCCGATCCCATCCCGGGCGGCGCGCCCGCGCCGGCGCGCCGCATCCTCTCCCATCTCTACGAGGTGGGGGAGATGATCCAGAGGCTGGACGACCCCCAGGAGTTCCTGGGCCGCATGCTGGACCTGGCCCTGCACCTGCTGGGCGCCCAGCGCGGGATGGTCCTCATCCGCAAGGAGGACGGCTCCCTCGATCCCGCCGCCGTGCGCGAGCTGGAGGAGGAGACGG
>JBFGDW010000002.1:0-32859 GCA_041580435.1 Candidatus Polarisedimenticolia bacterium
ACAACCGCTCCAGCGCCTACGAGATCGACTTCTCCGAGGAGGGGGATCGCCTGCGCGGCGATGCCACCGCCGCCCGCCGGGCCGTGGAGACCGAGGACAGGGCGGCCCTCATGGACTCGCTGATCCTTTGCAAGTTCCTGCGCGGGGTGTTCACCGACCTGTTCGAGGAGGCGGCACCGCTGCTCGCCGCCGTCACCGGCTGGGACGTCACCCCGGCCGAGCTGCGCGAAACCGCCGCGCGCATCGTCACCGCCCGCAAGTGGTTCAACCAGCGCGAGGGGTGGACGCCGGCCGAGGACACGCTGCCCGAGCGCTTCCTGAGCGAGCCGCTCACTCAGGGGGCCTCGGCCGGTGCCACGCTGCCCCGGTCGCGCCTGCGGGAGATGATCGCCGCCTACAACCGCGCCCGTGGCTGGACCGACGACGGTCACGTGCCGCCGGAGGTGCGCCGGGAGCTGGGCCTTGAGCCCGGCCGGGGCGCGCCGTAGGCCGGTCCCACGTGCCAAAGGAGGAAGCCGATGCTCAAGATCACCGCCCTGTCCGGGAGCCTGCGCAAGCGCTCCTACAACACCGCGCTGGCGCGCGCCGCCCTGGCCGAGCTACCCGGGGGCTTCCAGGGGGAGCTGCTCACCATTGCCGGCATCCCGGTCTACAACGGCGACCTGGAGTCCATGGAGGGGCTGCCCACCGCCGTGACCGCCCTCAAGCAGACGCTGGCTGCCAGCAGCGGGCTGCTCCTGGCCACCCCCGAGTACAACAACTCCATGCCCGGTCCGCTCAAGAACGCCATCGACTGGCTGTCGCGCCCCTCCTCCGACACCGGCAAGGTGTTGGACGGCCTGCCGGTGGGGCTGCTGGGGGCCACGCCGGGCCGCGGCGGGACCCGCCTGTCACAGGCGGCCTGGCTGCAGGTGCTGCGTGCCCTGGGCATGCGCCCCTTCTTCGGCAAGCGCCTGGAGGTTTCCGGCGCCGGGGATCTTTTCGACGACGACCTGAAGCTGACCGACGAGGAGACGAGAAAGCGCGTGGGGGCCTTCGTGACCGCCTTCGCCGCCTTCGTGAAGGAGAGCGCCCGGCGCACCGGGTGATGGGTTAGACTGGCCGCGGGAGTCCTCATGAGCAGCCCGGCCGGCAAGGTCCAGCTCACCATCGACGGTACGGCCCTGGAGGTGCCGGCCGGCACCACCATCTGGGACGCCGCCCACCGCGCCGGCATCCACATCCCGGTGCTGTGCCACGACCCGAAGATGCGCCCGGTGGGGGTCTGCCGCATGTGCGTGGTGGACGTGGGGGGCCGGGTGCTGGCCGCCGCCTGCGTGCGTGGCGCCGAGGACGGCATGCAGGTGGACACCTGCTCGCCCAGGGTGGAGCGCCAGCGGGCCACCCTCACCGGCCTGCTCATGGCCGACCACGCCGCTCCCTGCCAGCGGGAGGACACCACCGCCGACTGCGAGCTGGAGGCCCTGGCGCGGCGCTACGGTGTGCCGGCCCCCGGCCCGGCCGCCGCCCTGCCTTCCGGCAACGGCCGCCCCACCGATCTCTCCTCGCCGGTCATCGCCGTGGACCACCAGGCCTGCATCCTGTGCGACCGCTGCATCCGGGCCTGCGACGACATCCAGTCCAACGAGGTCATCGGCCGCACCGGCAAGGGGTATGCCGCCCGCATCGCCTTCGACCTGGACCAGCCCATGGGGTCCTCGACCTGCGTGTCCTGCGGCGAGTGCGCGGCCGCCTGCCCCACCGGCGCCCTCACCAACAAGCCCCTCACCGTGGCGATCCGCCCACCGGCGCAGACCAGGGCCGTCGACTCGGTCTGCCCCTACTGCGGCGTGGGGTGCGCGCTGACCTACCACGTCTCCGACGGCCAGATCGCCTACGCCGAAGGGCGCGAGTCCCCCGTCAACCACGGCCGCCTGTGCGTCAAGGGGCGCTACGGCTTCGACTACACCCACCACGAGCAGCGCCTGACGGTCCCGCTCATCCGGCGGGAGGCGTTCTACCCCAAGGGGCCGCTGTCCGCCGACGTGCGCGGCGAGACAGGCGGCGGTCGGCAGGGCGGCACGGGCGGCGGCGGCCGGCGGCGCCCTGGCGGCGTGGTGGACTACGACGAGGTGATGCCCGCCTTCCGCGAGGCCACCTGGGACGAGGCCCTCGATCTCGTCGCCTCCCGCTTCAAGGCCATCCGCGACACCCATGGCTCCGGCGCCCTGGCCGGCTTCGGCTCGGCCAAGTGCTCCAACGAGGAGGCCTACCTGTTCCAGAAGCTGGTGCGGGCGGTGTTCGGCACCAACAACGTGGACCACTGCACCCGCCTGTGCCACGCCTCGTCGGTGGCGGCCCTGATGGAGACCATCGGCTCGGGGGCGGTGACCAACACCTTCGGCGACGTGGCCCGGGCCGAGGTGGCGCTGCTCACCGGCAGCAACGCCGCCGCCAACCACCCGGTGGCCGCCACCTTCATGAAGGAGGCGGTGAAGAACGGCACCAAGCTCATCGTGGTGGACCCGCGCCGCTCGGACATGGTCCCCTTCGCCACCCTCTTCTGCCACATCAAGCCGGGCACCGACGTGGCCTTCTACAACGCCCTCATGCACGTCATCATCAAGGAAGGTCTCTACGACGCCGATTTCGTCCGCGACCGCACCGAGAACTTTGACGGCCTGAGGGAAACGGTGGCGGGCTACGCTCCCGAACGGGTCGCTCCGCTGGTGGGGGTGCCGGCCGCCACCATCGAGGAAGCCGCCCGCCTCATCGGCAAGGCCGCCAGCGCCATGGTCTTCTGGGGGATGGGGATCTCCCAGCACACCCACGGGACCGACAACGCCCGCTGTCTCATCTCCCTGATGCTGCTCACCGGCAATGTCGGCCGCCCGGGCACCGGCCTGCACCCGCTGCGGGGGCAGAACAACGTCCAGGGGGCCTCCGACGCCGGGCTGATCCCCATGGTCTACCCCGACTACCAGCCGGTGGGCGACGCCGAGGTGCGAGCCCGCTTCGAGCAGGCCTGGGGGGTGAAGCTGGACCCGAACCCGGGCCTGACGGTGGTGGAGATCATGGCGGCCGTGCTCGCCGGCGACATCCGCGCCATGCTCATGATGGGCGAGAACCCGTTCCTCTCCGACCCCAACATCAACAAGGTGCGCAAGGCCCTGGCCGCCATGGAGTTCCTGGTGGTGCAGGACATCTTCCTCACCGAGACCGCCGAGTTCGCCGACGTCATCCTGCCCGCCTCAACGGCCCTGGAGAAGACCGGCACCTACACCAACACCGACCGCCGGGTGCAGGTGGGCCGCCCGGCCATGGACCCGCCCGGCCAGGCCCGGCTGGACTGGGAGATCCTCTGCGACATCGCCACCCGCATGGGCTACCCCATGCGCTACGACTCCCCTGCCGCCATCTTCGAGGAATTCGCCGGGCTCACCGAGTCGTACCGGGGGCTGACCCACGCCAACCTGGGCGCCACCGGCAAGCTCTGGCCCTGCCCCGATCCGGCCACCGGTGACGGCATCCAGGTGCTGTTCGACCAGGACTTCCCGTCAGGGCGCGGCAAGTTCGTCCCGGCCGACTCGCTCCCGGCCAAGGAGCTTCCGGATGAGGAGTACCCCATGGTGCTCAACACCGGCCGGGTGCTGGAGCACTGGCACACCGGCTCCATGACCCGGCGCAGCAAGGCCCTGGACGCACTGGAGCCGGAGCCGTTCGTGGAGATCCACCCTGATGACGCCGCCGCCCTGGCCATCGCCGACGGCGGGATGGTGCGGGTCTCCTCCCGGCGCGGTGCCATCCGCCTCAAGGCGCGCCTCTCGGACCGGATGAACCCCGGCGCCGTCTTCATCCCCTTCCACTTCCGGGAGGCCGCCGCCAATGTCCTGACCATCGACGCCCTGGACCCCTACGGCAAGATCCCCGAGTTCAAGTTCTGCGCGGTCAGAGTGGCGGGAGATGATGCCTAGGCCAGGGCTCGCCGCGGGACGATCATCCGTGATCGAGCCCGGGAACTTGACCAGGCGGGCTGGACCACTCTTCCTCGTTGCCGCGATCCTTGCGGGCGCCCAGCATCCTGCCGTGGAGACCACGGCCGCCGGTGGTGACGCCGCTCTCGCGCTGTCCTGTGACCCCTCATGCCAGCTGTGGCCCGGCCTGGTGACCCACCTGACCCCCGAGGACGGAGCGTTCACCGTGCAGACGAACTTCCAGAATGGCGCCAGTGTGGGTTTCCAGGGTGCCGACCCAGGAGATTTCTGGAGGCTCGATTTCGCAGCGCCGGAGCGCGCACCTCTGATGCCCGGGAAGTACGCAGGCGCCACGCACTTCCCCTTTCAGGCGACGGACAGACCTGGATTGAGTGTCGCGGGACAGGGGTTGAGTTGCGAATCCATGGGAACTTTCGAGATCCTGGAACTGGTCCAAGGCAGCGATGGATCCATCCTGGCGTTCCATGCCCGATTCGAGCACCACTGCGCACGGCTCGAAGGGACGCTCGTCGGCGAGGTGCAATTCGGGACGAGCAGTCCTGTCCTCCTGATCGGCCCCCTGGCGCCTGCCGTGGAGAAGACACGGACACTCGACTTCGACGTTCGCGCGTTCTCACCGGACCCAGGCACGATCGATCTGCTGGCGACGACCCTACCCGAGGGAGCCAGCTTCGACGATGAAGCCGCTGGGCGCGGTACCTTCTCCTGGACGCCGGGATTCGGCCAGACCGGGACGCACCTTGCTCGATTCAGCGCCCTACGGGCCAACGGGGACACCGCGGAACTCGCCACCACCATTGACGTGACCGGCATCAATGGACTCTGGATCGAGAGCGCTCCCGGGGATCCCGTCGGGCTCGGACAGTGGTTGTTCGCCACCAGCAAGACGGGGTCCTTCACCAATCCGGATGCCGGGGAATCCGCCCGATTCGTGTACCGAGAGGACGCCTGGATCATCGATCTGGTCTTCGCTGCGCCTGACGGCGCACCCCTGGCTCCCGGTATGTACGAGGGGGCGATGCTTCATCCGTTCCAGGATGCGGATCGGCCAGGCCTCCGCGTGGCGGTGTTTCCCGGCGGATCCTGTTACCCGGCGGACGGCCGCTTCACGGTGCGGGAGATCCGCCGCAACCTCCAGAAGGAGATCGTCGCATTCTGGGCCACGTTCGAGCAGTCCTGCGCCGGGGCACCAGGCGGACTGCGCGGCGAGGTGCGCTACCGCGCCAACGTCTCCGTCCTCGCGCGCGCGCCCGAGAGACGAGTCGTGCCAGCCCGGGAGCCCATGTCGCTCGGCGTGCAGGGGTTCTCCGAGGCAGGTGGTCCGCCCGCGCTCACCACCGAGAACCCTCCGGAGGGCGCCCGGTTCACCGATCATGGAGACGGCACTGCAGCGCTTGCATGGAACCCCGGCGCACTCGACGCCGGCCGCTACCGCATGACGTTCAGGGCGACTGACGGGGAGGGCCGTACGGACTTCGCGTGGACGGACCTGGAAGTTCGCCTTGCCAACGACGACGTCGACGGCGCCTTGGTCATCCTGGAACTGCCCTTTCGCGATCAGGCCACGACGCTGACGGCCACCCGCAGTATCGACGATCCTTCCTGCGATACCTACGATGCCACTGTCTGGTATGCTCTTACTCCACGAACCGACCTTGTATTGCGCGCCACCACAGCGGGCAGTGACTACGCGACGTCGCTCTCGGCCTACACTGGGGCACGCCCGTTCATGAAGCCGCTTGTATGCAGCTTCGGGGACCTGATCCTGGAGGCTCAGGCGGGCGCGACCTATTACCTGATGGTGAACGGCAGGGAGGGTGGAGGCCGGCTAGAATTTGCCATCGTCGGCTACCCGCCTCTCGAACTCGACCTCCTTCTGGACCATGAGGCACAACTCGCCCCTCGCACCGGCACCATCACCGCGGGCGGCACTCTCACTTGCACGCGCCCCGCGCCGGTCACCCTGCACGTTACACTGGCACCGGCGACGGGCCGCTCACCGGGGGCCACACAGACCGCAAGCCTTGAGGTCGATTGCGACGGTGTGACGGAGTGGTCAGCGCAGTTCCCCGCTGGGGACCGCCGCGTCCCTCCAAACTCGGCGTCGCTCGAGGCCGCTGCCGCCGCCAGCGATGACCTCCTTCAGCGCATGGTCAGCGCCCATGCCGAGGATGAGATCCAGATAGGGGTGAAACCGCCCAGAAGCCGCCGCGGTGGGCCATGAGCGCGCCCCACGGGAGCGGTCATCATTGCCTGACTCCATGCCGCGGAGATCATGCGGGACTTTCACGATGGCGCTGGCACTGGATTCGTTCCCCGAGCCATCCATGGCCTTGTAGACGACGGCATAGACCCGCCCTCCGCCTTCGGGATCCCGCTTGGCGCGCAGCGCGAAATCGAAGTCTGGGGTGCCCAGTTCTGCATCCTGGATATCTGGTTCCGTCTGGCCGCCACCGGACCCTCCATCGGCCTCGCTGTTGGTGATAGAAACCAGCGTGACCCTTGGTGAACCACAGCCATCCTCGGCCACCACGCTCGCTGTGACTCTTCTGAGTCGCTGATCCGGTGGCCAAAGTTGCATCGGATCAAGTGCAACGCTGATATCAGGCCGGATGATATCGCGCACGGTGATCGTGGCCTTGCATGAGTTCACTCCCCCTCGATCGTCCCTGGCAAACATGGTCACCAAGTGGACCCCGAGCCCATAGGGGCCAGGAGGATCTTGGCTGAAGACCAGCGGGTCGCCATCGGGATCAAACGACCCACGCTCGACGGACGCATGCGCGACGCAGGCGTCTGGGGGAGTGTCAGCTGCGGCGCCGCGACACCGTACGACCGGCGGGCGATTGCCATCGAACACATAAGCCGCGCCCGCGCTGGCACCATTCTCTCCATCTCCCACTGCACCCACTACGGACATGCCACCGGACAGGGAGACGCTATTGCCGAAGAAACTGCGGGCGGCCAACTCGGACGGCTGGAGCTTGGCACTCTCGGTGATGCGACCTGACCAGCCACTCGCCGGCTTGGTGAACCTGTAGGCCGCTCCGGCGAAGTCAGCCCGACTGCTCTCCCCGTGGGCTCCCACCAGAATTGTATCCCCTGAGATCGCGACGGAGCGCCCGAGAAATGCATGGGCGCTGGCATCCGAGGCAAGAAGCTTGGCATTCTCGGTGGGCATGCCCTGCCACTGGCCGGGCGGCTTCACATAGACAAACGCCACCCCCGAGCTGGGGCCGAACTCATCATCCCCCGAGCCAATGACGATTGTGCCGCCAGAAATCGATACTGATTGGCCGAAGAGCTTGCGAACGCCGCCTCTGGAAGGCAGGAGCTTGGCTGACTCGTGCTGGCGCCCGGACCATCCACCTTCGGGTTTCTCGAAAACGTATGCAGAACCAGACAGGAAGCCATTGTCGCCATCATGCCGAGCGCCGACGACGACGGTATCTCCTGAAATCGAGACGGCCGAGCCGTAACCATCGAGCCGCTCCCCATCCGAGGCCAGGAGCATAGCCTGCTCACCCTTCGTCTCTTCCCATCCCCCAACCGGGCGGATGAACACATAGATCGCGTTGGCAGCCACGCCCGACGCATCGAGATCGGCCCCCCGCACGACCACCGTATCCCCTGAGATGGAAAGGGCACCACCGACGGGATCCCCGTCTTTGGCCAGCAGCCTCGCAGTCTCGGTCATCGTGCCTGTCCATCCGCCTGGCGGCCTCTCGAACACGTAGACCCTGCCCGAGACGGATCCACTGACTCCACCTCGAGAAGCGAGCACGATCACACTGTCCCCATCGACGGCCACGGTCGCACCGAAGCGGCCGTCTGCCACTCCATTGGAAGGTAGGAGCTTCGCCGACTCGAGCACCTTCCCGCTCCATGGACCGCGCGGCTTGACAAAGACGTGGGCGGAGCCGGAGTTGTTGCCATTATCGTCGTCTCCAGGAGTGCCCACGACGATCAGATCTCCAGAAATGGAAACCGAGGTCCCCAACTGGTCACCTGGCACACCGTCGAAGGCGAGGATCTTGGCAACCTCTTGGACTGTCGCGAGATCGACGGACGCTGCGCTACTCGTTATCGTGGTGCTCGCCGCGATGTCCGTCGGTCGCGGCTCACCCTGAGCTGCTACGACCACGTGATCCGGCGCGGGATGCAGACCAACCAGCAACAGTGCCAGGGCGCCCCCGAGGCAAATCCATCGCCAGACCGGAGGCAACCGTCCGGGACTTGCCGGCAGTGATCGGAGGAGCGCGCCAAGTCGCATTGTTGAACTCCCAGACGCTTCAACATCATAGATCAAGATCGAGACGGGTCGCGAGACAAACATGAGGATCCCGCCTCAAGGATCAGGGGCGCGGTGTCCGGATGGTCACCGAACCCCCAATCAGCTCCATGACTTGCGATCCCCAGGGCCGTCCTGAGGCAGGCCAGGCTAGGACAAGGCGGCCCCTCCTGGCCTGCCTGGCCGGGAGTTGAGCCGCGGCCAGGGATCTCCTGGGAGACGGGAATGGACTCGGCCCCGGTGGGCTGGTGCTGGAGCCTCGACTCTGGCTGATCTCGCATACGTGATGGGAGCCGTGATGACCGGATCGTCACACGATCCGCGCGCGGCGCCTCCCATCAGGCCCCAGGACCGCACTGATCTCCCGGAAACGAGCGATGGCAGCGCCCTTGCTATGACCCTGTGGTCAACGCTGCGAGGGGGAAGCGCGGCCGGACGAGACGGTCTTGTCCTGTCGGCTCGATCGCAGCGTGGGTCAGGGAGAGGGACGTCATGGACCGACCCAGCCGGATGTCAGCCTCCATTCCCGCCATCTCCAGCGTGCTTGCCGGCGTCTTGCTGCTCGGCCTCGGCACCTTCCCGGGCTGGGCCCAGCAGGCCGCGCCGCCAGCCGCGCAGGACACCCCGACAGCCAGGCAGGACAATCCCCCGGCCCAGACCGACGACCAGCGGCTCATGCGCGGCCTGGACGAGCAGGTCCAGGAGATCAAGTCCGAGGTCCTGAGCATCTCCCAGGAGCTGACCCGGCTGGAGGAGAAGCTGCTGTTCCCGTCGGGGACGCAGGTGGCGGTCTTCGTGGAGCTGGCCCCGGGCGCCACCCTGCGCCTGGACGCCGTGCGCCTCAGCATCGACGGGCAGCTGGTGACCCACTACATCTACAGCGCCAAGGAGCTGGAGGCCCTCCGCAAGGGGGGCGTGCAGCGCGTCTACGTGGGCAACGTGGCCACCGGATCCCACCAGATCGAGGTGCTCGTGGATGGCAAGCTGGCCAGCGGGGCGGATTTCACTCACACCGACCGCTTCGGCTTCCGCAAGGAGGTCAAGCCCAAGCTGCTGGGGCTGACCCTGGCCGGACCGGATTCGGACACCTCCGCCATCACCCTCGCGGAGTGGTGATCCATGCGCCCACGGCACACACTCCTGGGGCTCGGAGTCGCCCTGGCCCTGGCCCCGCGTCCGGCGGCGGGCGCTGAGCTGAGGGACCCCTTCTTCGGGGAGGCCCTCTACCACGCCCACCAGGGTCAGTTCTTCGATGCCCTTCAGCGCCTGGACGCCGAGCTGGCCCAGTACCACGGCCTGGACGAGCCGGTCCTCGACACCCTCCACTTCCACGTCCACGACGCCGAGTTCTCCGTGGGGGATTTCGAGCTGAGCTACCGCATGCACCACCGCGCCGGCCGGGCCATCAAGGCGGTGCTGGAGGGGGCGGTGGACGAGGCGGTGCGCAACGAGGCCGCCTACCGTCTGGCCCGCATCCACTTCCAGAAGGGTCAGCTGGACGACGCGCGTCACGCCCTGGACCGCATCCAGGGGACGGTTCCCCCGGACCTCACCGACGACATCGAGTTCCTGCGGGGCAGCATCGCCATGGCCACCGGCCGTCCCGGCGAGGCCGTGGAGGTGCTGGCGGCCCTGAGGACCGGCGCGGACCTGGCCGGGTTCGCCGCCTACAACCTGGGGATCGCCCTCCTGCAGGACGGCCGGACGGCCGAGGCCCTCGAGCAGCTGGACCGGTCCGGGCGGCTGGCCGCCACCGACCGCGCCGGGCTCGCCGTCCGCGACAAGTCCAACCTGGTGCTGGGCAGCCTGCTGTTCGAGACCGGCGACTTCACCCGGGCGCGCCAGGCGCTGGACCGGGTCCACCTGGAGGGGCTGTTCTCCAACCAGGCGCTGCTCCGGGCCGGGTGGGCCGAGGCGACCGCCGGCCAGCACGACCGGGCCCTGGTCCCCTGGAACATCCTGGCCGGACGGGAGCCCACCGACGCCGCGGTGCAGGAGGCCATGCTGGCGGTCCCCCACGCCTACGCCAGCCTGGAGCTCCACGGCCGGGCCGCCCTGCTGTACGGCCGGGCGCTGGAGCTGTACAGCGGCCAGATCGCCCGGGTGGACGCCTCCATCGCCAGCATCCTGGAGGGGCGGTTCCTGGAGGCGCTGGTACGGGAGGAGAGCCGGCAGGACAGGGACTGGGTCATCCACCTGCGCAGCCTGCCCGACGCCCCCGAGACCTACTACCTGATGGAGCTGCTGGCCTCCCACGACTTCCAGACGGCGCTGCGGAACTACCTGGACCTGGAGGACCTGCGCGCCCGGCTTGCGGCCTGGCGGGCCAGCCTGGACGCCTTCCAGGACATGATCCGGTTGCGGTCGGCCCACTACGAGCCGCTGCTGCCCGGGGTCGATGCCGAGTTCCGCGAGCTGGACGCGCGCATGCGCCTGCGGCTGGAGCAGCAGAAGAACGTGGGCAAGCGCCTGGAGGCCATGCTCACCGCGCCGCGGCCGGACCACCTGGCCACCGCCGAGGAGCGGATCGCCCACGAGCGGATCCTGGAACTGGAGGAGCGCGTGGGCGACGCGGAGGGCTCCGGGGCGGAGGCGCTGCGGCTGCGGGCGGCGCGGCTGCGCGGCGCCCTGACCTGGCGTCTGGAGACGGAATACCACCAGCGGCTCACCGAGGCCCATGCGCATCTGCGCGAGCTTGACGCCCACGTGGAGGAGATGAACCGCCGCTACGAGGCCTTCGTCAGGACCCGGCAGGCGGCGAGCCACAGCTACGTGGGGTACGACACCCTCATGGAGCGTCTGCGCCGGCGGGTGGGCGATGCCCACGAGCGCGTCGGGATGCTCATGGCCCGTCAGGGGCACCTCATCGAGACCGTGGCCATCAACCGGCTCCGGGCCCGCCGGGAACGGCTTGTGGACCAGCAGACCCAGGCGCGCTTCGCCGTGGCCGACAGCTATGACCGGGCGGCGCAGGCCCGGGCCGTGGTGGAGGAGACCCGGTGACCCGCCACGCCATCGACGCGACCGCCCCGATTGCGGCCGTGGCGGCGCTGGCCGCGGCGGCCCTGGCGTCAGGGTGCGCCGCGCGCCCCGAGACGTCCGCAAGGGGAACACTGGCGGAGCTGCGGCGCGTGCAGCCGGACGTTGTGGATGTGGAGATCGACCAGGGCCTGGAGCAGGCCATGGACAGCTACCGGCGCTTCCTGGAGGAGACCCCCGAGACCGAGATGACCCCCGAGGCCATGCGGCGGCTGGCCGACCTGCAGCTGGAGAAGCAGTTCGGGCTGCGGGCGGGCGATGGCAGGCCGCGGGAGATGGCCGCCCCACAGCCGGTGGCGGCGCGGCGGGACCCACAGGCGGCGCCCATGGCGGCGCCGCGGGCCGGCCAGGCCCTCCCGGCGGCGCGGGGCGGGGATGCGGCCACCACGACCCGGGGCGTTGCGCGGGAATCGGACCAGGAGTTCGAGGCGCGCACCACCGCCGCCGGCGGCCTCCTGGGCGGCGATGACGGCGGCGCCTACACGGCGGGTCCCGTGCCCGGCGGCGAGCAGGCCGCGGGTGCCCTGGAGGCCATCGCCCTCTACGACCGGCTCCTCCGGGAGTACCCCGCCTACGAGCACAACGACCAGGTGCTCTACCAGATGGCGCGGGCCTACGACGAGCTGGGACGCACCGAGGAGGCCATGGCCACCATGGAGCGCCTCATCGCCGCCAACCCCCACAGCGTGCACCTGGACGAGGTTCAGTTCCGACGGGGCGAGTACTTCTTCACGCGCCGGAAGTTCCTGGACGCCGAGGAAGCCTACGGCGCCATCCTGGCCCTGGGCACCGCGTCCACCTACCACGAGCTGGCCCTCTACAAGCTGGGGTGGACCTTCTACAAGCAGGACCTGTACGAGGAGGCCCTGCACCGCTACATGGCTCTGCTGGACTACAAGGTCTCCATCGGTTACGACTTCGATGAGGCCCAGACCGAGGATGACGAGCGCCGCGTCACCGATACCTACCGGGTCATCAGCTTCAGCTTCAGCAACCTGGGGGGACCGGAGGCCGTGGGCGACTACTTCGCCCGCTTCGGCTCCCGCTCCTACGAGGACCGGGTCTACCGCCACCTGGGCGAGCACTACCTGGGCAAGCTGCGATACGACGACGCGGCGCGCACCTACCGGGCGTTCATCGCGCTGTACCCGACCCACCGGGCGGCGCCGCGCTTCAGCATGGACGTGGTGGAGACATTCACCCAGGGCGGCTTCCCCATGCTGGTGCTGGAGTCCAAGCGGGACTTCGCGGCCCGGTACGGACTGCAGGCCGAGTACTGGCGGCACTTCAACCCCGAGGAGCGGCCCGAGGTGCTGGCCTTCCTGAAGACCAACCTGCGCGACCTGGCCACCCACTATCATGCCCGCTACCAGGAGCCCGAGGACGAGGCCGACAAGGCGGCCAGCTACCAGGAGGCGCGGCGCTGGTACGGCGACTACCTGGCGTCGTTCCCCACCGAGCCCGACACCCCGCCCATCAGCTACCGCCTGGCCGACCTGCTGCTGGAGCACGAGGAGTTCGGGGCGGCGGCCCGGCAGTACGAGCAGACGGCCTACGGCTACGAGCCCCACCAGCAGGCGGCCGCCGCCGGGTACGCCGCGGTCTACGCCTACCGGGAGCAGCTCAAGGGGGCGGGCGAGGCGGAGAAGGACGCGGTCAAGCGCGACACCGTGGCCAGCTCGCTCCGGTTCGCCGACGCCTTCCCGGACCACGAGAGCGCTCCGGCCATCCTGGGCGCCGCCGCCGACGACCTGTACCAGATGAAGGATCACGGCGCCGCCATCGCCGCCGCCCAGCGCCTCATCGACTCCTACCCCGCCGCCGAGGCGGGCCTCCGGCGCGCGGCCTGGATCGTGGTGGCCCACGGCTCCTTCGAGCTGGCCGAGTATGCGCGAGCCGAGCAGGCCTACGGCCAGGTGCTGGCGGCCACCCCGGAGACGGAACCGTCCCGCGCCGGGTTCGTGGACAACCTGGCCGCCTCCATCTACAAGCAGGGCGAGATCGCCCGGCAGGTGGCGGATCACCGGACAGCCGCGGATCACTTCCTGAGGATCCGCGCCTCAGCGCCCACCTCCACCATCCGGGCCACCGCTGAGTACGACGCGGGCGCGGCCCTCATGGAGCTGGAGGACTGGACCGGCGCCGCCGGCGTGCTGGAGTCGTTCCGGGGCACCTACCCGGACCACCAGCTGGCCCTGGAGGCCACCCGGCTCCACGCCCTGGCCTACCGCGAGGCGGGCCAGCTTGCCCGCGCGGCGGACGAGTACGACCGTATCGCCGGCCAGTCCGACGACCCGGCCGTGCGCGGCGAGGCACTGCTGGTGTCCGGGGACCTCTACGAGCAGTCCGGCGCCCGCCAGCAGGCGCTGGACGTCTACCGCCGCTACGTGGACGCCTTCCCGGCGCCGGTGGAGACGGCCCTGGAGACGCGCCTGAAGATGGCGGAGCTCCACAAGGCGGGGCGCGACCAGGCGCTCTACGAGCGGGAGCTGGCGGCCATCGTCTGCGTCGAGGCGGACGCCGGGGCGGAGCGGAGCGTGCGCACCCGGACCATCGCGTCGCGCTCGGCGCTGACCCTGGCGGAGAAGCTCCACGAGGAGTTCCTGCTGGTGCGGCTGCGCCAGCCCTTCGAGGTCAGCCTGCAGGAGAAGAAGCAGCGCATGGACGCGGCTATCGAGGCCCTGGAGCACCTGGTGACCTACGAGATCGCCGAGGTGACGGCGGCAGCCACCTTCTACATGGGCGAGACCTACCTGGACTTCAGCCTCGCCCTGGCCGGGTCCCAGCGGCCCGCGGACCTGTCGCCGGCGGAGCTTGAGGAGTACGAGCTGGTGCTGGAAGAGGAGGCCTTCCCGTTCGAGGAGAAGGCCATCGACCTGCACGAGGCCAACCTGGAGCTGATGCACGCCGGCGTGTTCAACGCCTGGACGGAGAGGAGCCTGGGGAAGCTGGCGGAGCTGGTGCCCGGCCGCTACGCCCGCCAGGAGATGAGCAGCGGCTACCCGGGGGCCCTGGACACCTATGAGTACCGCTCACCGGCCATGGAAAACGCCCCGCAGGCGGATCCGGGGCCGGCGGCCGCGGCAGCTCCGCAGCCTTCCTCCACGGCGGGGCGCCATGGCGCCGGCGCCGCCACCGGAGCCGGGACGCGGCCCACCGGGAGCCCGGCGCCCGCCGGCCTGGACGAGTGAGGGCTCGAGAATGACTCAGCGCGGAACCAGATCCTCCATGCGCCGGCGCAGCCTGCCGGGAGTGGCCCTGCTGCTGGCCGCGGGCTGGAGCCTGTCCGGCTGCGCGACCACCGGGCGGCCGTCCGGGCCGGAGGCATCGACAAGACCCGTCCGGTCCGAGAGCCAGCGAGCCAGAGCAGCCCGCCCCGACGGCAAGCAGGGCGGCAAACAGGCCCCGGAGCGGCAGCCGGTGCAGGTGGACATCGTGCAGGACACCACCGCCTTCACCCTCACCGAGCGGGTGAAGGTCTCCGACGACGTGCGGTCTGACTACGATGCGGCGGTGGCGCTGCTGGACCAGGGCCGCACCCGGGAAGGGATCGACCTTCTGGTGCAGGTGACCGAGCAGGCGCCCGGTGTCTCCGCCGCGCACATCGCCCTGGGCACCGCCTACGCCCGCACCGGCGATCTGGAGCGCGCCGAGGCCAGCCTGCAGGCGGCGCTGGAGCTGAACCCGCGCCACCCGCTGGCCCACAACGAGATGGGGCTGGTGCAGCGGCGCAAGGGGGAGTTCGCGGCGTCCCGGGCCAGCTACGAGGCGGCCCTGGATCTGTACGCCGGTTTCCACTACGCCCACCGGAACCTGGCGATCCTGTGCGACGTGTACCTGGGAGACGCCGCGTGCGCCCTGGAGCACTACGAGGCGTACAGCCGCATCGTCCCCGACGACGCCGAGGTGCGCAGGTGGATCACCGACCTGCGCAACCGCCAGCGCCGGCAGGAGACCCCATGAAACGCCCCACCTGGCTGCTGACGGCGCTGCTGGCGTCGCTGCTCCTGGCTCCCGCTGTTTCCCGGGCCGCCGAGGAGGGCGCGGGAGCACCAGAAGCCGAGCCCGCCCCGGAGGCCACCGCCCAGGAGCCGGCGCCTGACACCGGCCCCAAGCACATCGACGGCATGTCCATCCTGGGGAACCAGGAGGCGCCCAAGTCGCTGGTCATCGTCCCGTGGAAGAGCTCCCGGATCGGCGAGGGCCTGGGCATCTCGACCCTGCTGGACGACTCCCGCCAGCCCATCGACCGCGACGTGTTCCTGCGGGAGCTGAGTTACCACGAGATCCGGTCCGGGGACACGCCATGAGCTGCTTGCACCATCCCCGCCGGTTGACCGACGCGGGCCCCCAGCGGGCCGGCCACAGGAGGTTCTGACCCATGGAAGGCTTCTACTCGTTCGTGCGGTTCTTCGTGTCCGGGGGACCCTTCATGTACCCCATCCTCATCGTCTTCGCCGTGGGGCTCGCCATCGCGGTGGAGCGCTACATCACCCTCACCCAGGTGCGGCGCCGCAACGAGGCCATGTGGCGGAAGCTGCAGCCCGCCCTGGCCGAGGGCGACTTCGACAAGGCCCGGGAGATGACCAGCAAGGACGACTCCACCGTGTCCCAGCTCCTGGCCATGGGACTGGCCCGCCAGGGCGCTGTCCGCCGCCGCGAGGACATCGAGATCGCCATGGAAGAGAGCATGATGGAGATCATCCCCAAGCTGGAGAAGCGCACCGGCTACGTGGCCCTGGGCGCCAGCATCGCCACGCTGCTGGGGCTGCTGGGGACCATCATGGGTCTCATCCAGGCGTTCACGGCGGTGGCCAATGCCAATCCGGCGGAGAAGGCCGACCTGCTGTCCGCCAGCATCTCGGTGGCCATGAATACCACGGCCTTCGGCCTCATCGCCGCCATCCCGCTGCTGGTCACCCACTCGGTGCTCACGGCCAAGACCGGGGAAATCGTCGATAGCCTGGAGATGGCGTCGGTGAAGGCCCTCAACGTGATCACGTCGCTGGCCAAGCGCCAGGTCGCGGTGTAACGGGCATGGCAAGAGCACACCATTACCGCCGGCGCCACAAGGAGGTGCCCGAGCTCGACATGACCACCTTCATGAACCTGATGGTGGTGCTCGTGCCGTTCCTGCTCATCACCGCGGTCTTCTCGCGGATCACCATCGTGGAGCTGGACCTGCCCAGCGCCAAGGGGCCGGCGCCCACCACGCCCACCTTCCGGGTGGAGGTGGTGGTCCGGGACGCGGGGCTCGAGATCATGGACGGCGCCCAGGTCATCGCCGCCATCCCCAAGGCGGACGGCGCCCATGACCTGCCCAGGCTGTCCGAGTACCTGGTGGCCATCAAGCAGGAGTACCCCCAGAAGGAGGACGCCTCGGTGCTGCTGGAGCCGGACATCCTGTACGACGACCTCATCCAGGTCATGGACACGGTGCGGAGCGTCCAGCTCACGCAGGACGGCCAGACCTACCGGGCCGACCTGTTCACGGCCATCTCCATCGGAGACGCACCATGAGGTCCTCGCGCCGGATCGAGCGCATGAAGCGCAGCCGCGGCAAGCGCACGGCGTCCAGGCTCAACCTGACGCCGCTCATGGACGTGTTCACGGTCCTGGTGTTCTTCCTCATGGTGAACTCGGCCACCGTGGAGACGCTGCAGCAGCCCAAGGAGATCACCCTGCCTGAGTCGGTGGTGGAGGACAAGCCCCGGGAGACGGTGGTGATCTTCGTGGGGCTGGACCAGGTGCTGGTCCAGGGCGTGCCCGTGGCCCGCGTGGCCGACATCCACGCCTCCCAGGCCGCCGTCATCGAGCCCATCAGCGAGCGGCTGGCCGAGCTGAGCCGGAGCGTCATCGGGCTGAGCACCCAGGCCGTGGCCGAGAGCCAGGAGGTCACCGTCCTGGCCGACAAGGCGGTGCCCTTCAGCGTCCTCAAGAAGATCATGGCCACCTGCACGGGACAGGGGTACACCCGCGTGTCCCTGGCGGTGGTCCAGAAACCCACCCAGTCGACCTGATACTCACGTGACCAGGTGCAGCCCATGAAGCCTCAGGAAGAACAGGAACTCCTCGTCCAGATCGAGCAGGTCAGCGACCGGCTCGCGGGCCTGCGCGGCGATCTCCGCGCGGTGGAGGGCGAGGTGGAGAGCCTGGCCCCGCAGCGCGAGCATCATGAGCTGCTGCACCGGGCCTGCGACTCGCTGGAGAAGCTGGGCGAGATGGGCGCCGCATCGCTGTTCTGGGGCGACGGCGTGGACATCCAGCGCATCTCAGACCGCCTGAGCGGCGCGCGGGAGAAGGTGAGCGCCTTCCAGACCCACCTGGACGAGCTGGATGCCCGGCGCCAGGAGCTCCTGTCCCGCATCGCCCGTGAGAGCGGCAACCTGGAGATCCTGGACGTCGACCTGGACGAGATCCGCGAGGCCGAGGAACGCCGCAAGCAGGAATGGATCGTGGAGCGGGAGATGGGGCCGGAGCCGGCCCGGGCACGGCAGATGGCCTGGACCCGGGGCGGCGAGGACGACCGCCGCTTCCGCCGCTCCCTGGCCGCGTCCCTGGCCATCAGCGTGATCTTCGGGGCCCTCCTCCCCACCATCGATCTGCCTGTCCCGGCGCGCTTCCTGCCCGAGGAGATGCCCAGGCGCCTGGCCCAGCTGGTGCGCGAGGAGCAGGCCCGGTTCATGACGCCGCCGCCCGCCCCGGAGCCGCCGCAGCCCAAGAAGACCGAACCGGAGAAGCCCAAGCCCCAGGACAAGCCGAAGCAGGCCGAGCCCCAGCCCGAGGCGCCCGCCATCGCCTCGGCCAAGCCGCTGCCCCAGGACAACGAGCCGCTGGCCCCCTTCCTGGGAGGCGGCCCGCCCGGCCCCGAGGCGCCGGCGGTGGCCGAGCCGCCTCCCAGGCAGGTGGCCCAGGCCGGCATCCTGGCCTTCAAGGACAAGTTCGCCAGCCTGGCCCAGGACAAGGTGGGGCCGCGCCTGGGCGCCGACGCGCGCCTGAGCAACGCCGATGACTCCAGCCGCGGCGCCATGCCCACGCGCTCCATGCTCACCACCAACGCTCCCGGCTCCTCCGGTGGCATCAACCTGGCCTCCCTGAGCCGCAACGTGGGCGGCGGCGGGGGCGGCTCGGGTGGTGGCGGCGGCGGCGGCGGTCTGCACGGCGTCCAGGTGGGGCGCGCCACCAGCGCCATTGCCGGGATCGGCGGCGGCGGCCGGCCCATGGCACGGGGGGGGCCGGGCCCGTCCCGCACCGACGAGGAGATCCAGATCGTCTTCGACCGCTACAAGGCGTCGTTCTACCGGCTCTACAACCGGGAGCTGCGCAACGACCCGACGCTGCAGGGGCAGATGGTGCTGCGCCTGACCATCGAGCCCGACGGCAGCGTGTCCATGTGCAAGCTGGAGTCAAGCGACATGGACGCGCCGGCGCTGGCCGCCCAGGTGGTGGAGCGGGTGCTCACCATCAACTTCGGGGCGAAGGAAGGGGTGCAGGCCCTGACCATCGTCTATCCCATCGACTTCCTGCCGGCGGCTTGACGTCCGCGACGGCAGGATCATGACCCGGATACCAGGAGGTCTTCCCAGACTGCAGAGCTGATCAGCACAGCACGACGCGATTTTGACAAGGGCAAAGCCATCGAAAGATGGCGACGCAAAGTCACCGGTCTAAAGGGCCACACGGGCCTCATGACAGCGGGACCGCCGGAATCCGGTCCACCCCGTGGACGGCCTCGGTCCCCCCTGTCGTGAGCAGACCCGTGGAGAGGGGAACGAGGGCGGACATGGGTTTCGGCAAGTCAAGGGGTGCGATGTCCGGGGGGAAGCTGGTCTTCCTCTTCGGGCTGTTCCTCGCCCTGTCCCTGGCCGCTCCCGCCGACGCGCAGGCGTGCAAGGCGTTCGGCGGCCTCATCGACGGCTTCGTCAATCCGGTGCCCCCGTCACAGGTGCAGATCGACGGCAGCTGCACCATCCGGAACTTCCCGGCGTCCAACCCGCTCACCACCAACTTCAGCTTCTTCACCCAGCCGGGCCAGAACCCCCAGCGCTGGCTCATCATCTTCGACAACGTCGTGCACACGGGCCAGATGTCGTGCAACGCCGTCCAGGGCCACAAGATCTGGTTCACCAACGGCTCGTCCAGCTCCATCAAGGAGAACTGCCAGAACCTCCTGATCCCGGTGGAGAAGATCATCAAGGACAACCCGGCGGGCCAGACCACCGCCACCATCGGCGTCCCCTTCACCTACAAGCTCACCATCCCGGTCCTGTTCGACCCGGCCACGGGAACGGTGATCAACTTCAGCGGCTCGCCCAACGACCTGCACGGCATCACCGTCTGGGACGACCTCAACGCCACCGGCGCCGATCTCACCTACGTGGGCCACACCGCCTACTGGCTGGCCGACGGGTCGCCCATCCCCCACACGTTCAGCAACAGCGGGGGCTTCCTCACCTTCGACAACTTCCCCATCGTCCCCGCCGGGGATCAGTTCGTCATCGAGCTCACCGTGGTGCTCAACAACACCCCGGCCAACGCCCCGGGGACCCAGTTCATCAACACCGCCAAGTGGGACTTCGGGCGCCTCATCGACGGCGTCTTCTACGAGCCGCTCCCAGGCGAGTGGGGCGTTTCCCCGCCCCTGACCATCGCCGCGCCGGTGCTGGTGGTCACCAAGTCGGGGCCGGCCACCATGAACCTGGGGCAGTGGGGCGACTTCGTCCTGGACGTGACCAACACCGGGCTCAGCGCGGCGTGGGACGTGTCCCTCCGCGACCTGCTGCCCGACGGGCCTTCAGGGGGGATGTGCGATCTCACCCCCGAGATCACCAGCGCCCGGGTCTTCGCCGCCGACGGCGTCACGCCGGTGCCGGGGAAGGGCCCCCTCAACGCCGGCAGCGACTACATCCTGAGCTACAGCGGGGCGCCCACCTGCCGCCTGGACCTGCGCATGCTGACGCCGGCGGGTGTCATCGGCCCGGGCCAGCGCCTCATCATCCGCTACCGCACCCAGCTGGACGGCGACACCCAGAACGGCGCCACCCTCACCAACGTGGCCGGTGCCATCCAGTGGTTCAACGGCAGCGCCGCCAACCCCGGCCGGATCACATCCACACGCACGCTCACCGATGGCACGGTGGGGGTGGCCGACCACCAGGACGCCCACACGGTCACCGTGGCCCTCACCGGCTTCTTCTTCGAGAAGACCGCCGCCAACCTGACCAGCGGGGCGGATCCGGCCACCACGGCCGCGCCTGGCGAAACGCTGCGCTACACGCTGCGCGTCCGCACCACCGATCAGGCGCTGCCGAGCTTCCGGATCTTCGACGAGCTGGACGCCCTCAACGGGCAGCCGTCCTTCGTGCCGGGCACCCTGTCCCTGGTGAGCGTCCCGGCGGGCGCTGATACCGCCAACACCAGCGGCACCGGCGGCGCCGCCGGCACCGGTGTCCTGGACATCCGTAACCTGAGCCTGCCGGCCGATGCCGAGCTCCTGGTGGTGTTCGACATCACCCTGGATGGAAGCCTGGCCAACGGCACCGTGGTGGCCAACCAGTCGGCGGTGCGCCTCTCCGACGGCACCCCCTTCGCCCTCAGCGACGACCCCAACGTCAATGGCGCCGCGGATCCCACCGTGGCCGGCGACGAGGACCCCACCCGGGTGACCATCGTCTCGGCGCCGGAGTTCCTGATCCAGAAGATCTCCACCGACCTCACCGGCGACCCCAGCGTCCTGCTGGCCGGCGAGACTCTGCGCTACACCCTCACCGTCAAGAACATCGGCAACCAGGATGCCACCGGCGTGATCCTGCGGGACGCGGTGCCGGTGAACACCAGCTACGTCCCGGGGAGCACTACCCTCAATGGCGCGGCCGTGGCCGACGTGGGCGGCCAGTCCCCCCTGGTCAACGGCATGCTCATCCACTCGCCGGCCAATCCCACGCCGGGGTTCATGCCGGCGGATGCGTCCAGCAACCCGGCCAACGTGGCCACCATCACCTTCGACGTGGTGGTGGATCCGGGCGTGGTGGACGGCACCATCATCTCCAACCAGGGGTTCGTCACCGCCCCGGGCAGCGGCATCGTCGATCAGCCCTCCGACGACCCGGACACGCCCATCGCCGATGACCCGACCCGGGACATCGTGGGGAACCTGCCGCTGCTCTACGCCGAGAAGCGGGCCGCCCTGCTGGTGGACCTGGGTTCGCCGGGCATCGTCGACCCGGGAGACATCCTCCGCTACACCATCACCATCCAGAACTCCGGCGCCGTTGCGGCCACCGGGGTGGTGCTCACCGACCCGGTCCCGGCCAGCACCACCTACGTGGCCGACACCACCCAGCTCAACGGCCTGCCGGTGGGCCAGCCTGACGGCGGCGTGGCGCCGCTGGCGTCGGGGATCGACATCAGCTCCCCGGACCTGACTCCGCCCCTGCCCGGACCGGGGGCCGGCACCGTCTCTCCCGGCCAGACGGCGGTCCTCCAGTTCGACCTGCAGGTCAACGCCGGCACCCCCGCGGGAACCGTGATCAGCAACCAGGCCGTGGTGGGGAGCGCCGAGCTGGAGGACCTGCCCACCGACGGCGACGGCAACCCCGCCACGGGCCCCGAGCCCACGGTGGTGGTGGTGGGCGACGCCCAGCAGCTCTCCATCAGCAAGCAGGTGTCGGTGGTGGGCGGCGGCCCGGCCGTCCCCGGCGCCGAGCTGGAGTACGTGGTGCGGGTGACCAACATCGCCGCCGTCCCCGCCTTCAACGTGGTGATCACCGACGACCTGGACGCCCCGGTCCCGGGCCAGCTGGCTTACGTGGCCTCCTCGGCCACCCTCAACGGCGCGGCGGCGGGGGTGAGCTTCGCCGGCTCGACCCTCACCGCGGACTACGCCGCCGCCTACGGCCCGCTGGCGCCGGGCGCAGCGGCGGTGCTGCGCTTCCGCGCCACCCTCGATCCAGGCCTGGCCAGCGGCACCACCGTCACCAACACCGGCGTGGTCACCTGGAACACCCCCACCCAGACCGCCAGCGCCAGCGTCTCCCTGGTGGTGGGCGGCGTCCCCGGGGTGGCGGCGCTCAACGGCTCCGCCTGGCACGACGCCGATTTCGATGACGCGCGCGGCGCCGGCGAGGGGGCCCTGGCCGGCTGGTTCGTGGACCTCTACCGGAACGGGACACTGCTGTCCACCACCCAGACCGACCCCTCCGGCAACTGGCGCATCAGCGGCCTGGCGCCCAACGACACCTCCGGCGCCGCCTACGAGGTGCGCTTCCGCGCCCCGGGCGCCGGGGCCAGCACCGCGCTGCTGGGGCAGGCCGACTCGCCGTTCACCGACGGGCTGCAGCGCATCAGCGCCATCGTGGTGGGCCCAGGGGCCAACCTCCTGGGGCTGAACCTGCCCATCGACCCCAACGGCGTGGTGTACAGCTCCATCTCCCGCGGCCCGGTCGCCGGGGCGACCCTGACCCTCATGGATGCCGGCGGCGCCTCTCCCCTGCCGGCAGGCTGCTTCGACGACGCCGCCCAGCAGGGCCAGGTGACCCTCGCCGACGGCTACTACAAGTTCGACCTCAACTTCAGCGACCCGGCCTGCCCCAGCGGCGGCACCTATCTCATCGCCCTGACGGCGCCCCCGGGGACCACCTTCGTCGGGAACGTCTCCCAGATCATCCCGCCCACCACCGACGGCGCTACGGCGGCCTTCTCGGTGCCGGCCTGCCCGGGCAGCCCCGACGACACCATCCCCGCCACGGCGCAGCACTGCGAGGTGCAGCCGTCGGAGCAGCCGCCGGGCCCGTCGGTGCCGCCCCTCGGGCCGGGCACCGTCTACCACCTCCACGTGCTCGTGGACGGGAGCCAGGCCCCCGGTTCGAGCCAGATCTTCAACAACCACATCCCCCTGGACCCTG
The DNA here is from genome assembly GCA_041580435.1 of Candidatus Polarisedimenticolia bacterium. GTDB lineage: Bacteria > Acidobacteriota > Polarisedimenticolia > SMYD01 > SMYD01 > JBFGDW01. Next base: position 23,208 of record JBFGDW010000002.1, read on the forward strand.
AGGTGAGCGGCACCATCGCCCTGTCCAAGACCACGCCGCGCCTCCATATCAGCCGGGGCGAGCTGGTCCCCTACGTCCTCACGGTGAGCAACGCCTCCGGCACGCTCCTCACCGACGTGAGCCTCGTGGACCGCTTCCCGCCGGGCTTCAGCTACGTGACCGGCTCTGCCCTCCTGGACGGCGTCCCCACCGAGCCGGCCGTGGCGGGCAACGAGCTGCGCTGGGACGGCCTGACCCTGGCGGCCACCCAGGTGCGCACCGTGAAGCTCCTGCTGGCGGCCGGCGCCGGCGTGGGCGAGGGGGAGCACGTGAACCGGGCGCAGGTGGTCAACGGGACCACCGGAGATGCCATGTCCGGCGAGGCCACCGCCACCGTGCGAGTCGTGCCCGACCCGACCTTCGACTGCACCGACGTGCTGGGGAAGGTCTTCAACGACATCAACCGCAACGGGCAGCAGGACGAGGGGGAGGAGGGCCTGCCCGGCGTGCGGGTGGTGACGGCCCGGGGCCTGCAGGCCACCACCGACGCCCACGGGCGGTACCACATCACCTGCGCCGTCACCCCCCACGAGGCCCGGGGCAGCAACTTCGTGCTCAAGCTGGACGACCGCAGCCTGCCCAGCGGCTTCCGCCTGTCCACCGACCAGGTGCAGGTGCAGCGCGCCACCCGGGGCAAAACCCTGCGCTTCAGCTTCGGCGCCTCCATCCACCGGGTGGTGGCCATGGACCTGTCCGACGCGGCGTTCGAGCCGGGCTCCACCGCCCTCCGCGCCCAGTGGCGGCCGCGGCTGGACCTGCTGCTGGACGAGCTGCGCAAGGGACCGTCGGTGCTGCGCCTGTCCTACCTGGCCGACACCGAGGATGAACCCCTGGTGCGGCGCCGCCTGGATGCCATCAAGAGCCAGGTGGCCGCCGCCTGGGACGCGTCGGGCGCCGGCTGGCGCCTCGCCATCGAGCCGGAGATCTTCTGGCGGCTGGGGGCCGCACCCCGCCGGCCCCGGGTCTTTGCGCCGGACGGGAGGTGAGGGGGATGCGCACGCACCGTCACCTCCTGCTGGCGTCGGGCCTCCTTCTGGCGGCCGCCCTGCCGCGCGCCACGCCCGCGGGCTCCTCCCTGGTGGACTTCTGCGAGGTGGGCGAGTCGCTGGAGCGGCACCTGTCCCCTGACCAGACCTTCCAGCGCTGGTCCCAGGACCCGGACCTCCTGGACACCCAGCGGGGCGACCGGCTGGAGGTGCGGCAGGTCCTGGGAGAGGAGCTGACCACCGTGAAGCTCCGCAACGTGGTCCCGCCCATCCGCTTCGCCTCGGGCGTCGCCGACATCCCGCCCGAGTACGTGGAGAAGCTCGCTCGCATCCTGGAGGGGATGCGCCACCGCCGCAACGTGCGCGTCCACTTCGTGGGGCACGCCGACACCCAGCGCCTCTCCGAGGCCCTGGTCCGGGTCTTCGGTGACAACGCCGGCCTGTCCCGGGAGCGCGCCGGCGAGGTGGCCGAGTTCTTCAAGAACGCCCTGGACCTTCCGCCCGAGGCCATCACCTACGAGTGGGCCGGGGACACCCAGCCCATCGCGTCCAATCTCACCGAGGAGGGGCGGGCGCTCAACCGGCGCGTGGAGGTGGAGGTCTGGTACGACGAGGCGGCCGGCACCCTCAAGGACCAGGAGGTGGTCGTGGCCGAGGAGATCCGGCGCATCAAGGTCTGCCGGATGGAGACGGTCTGCAAGATGCGCTTCCGGGAGGGGCATGCCCGGCGGGCCCGGGTCCGGAACCTGGTGGTGCCCCTGCGCTACGACGACGAGACCACGCCCATCTCCGGCGACTTCATCAAGCAGATCGCCCAGGCCCTCCACAACCTGCGGGACAGGCAGAACGTGGCGGTGCGGTTCATCGGCCACACCGACGATGCCCCGCTGGCGGGGCGCGACGAGCGCATCTACGGCAACCACCTGTCCCTCTCCCGGGCCCGGGCGCTGCGGGTGGCGCTGGCCCTGCAGGACGCCCTGGGGCCGTCCACCGCCGCCGTGGAGAGCGACGGGCGCGGCGCCGCCCGGCCCGTGGCCTCCAACGAGACCGCCCAGGGCCGGGCGCTGAACCGGCGCATCGAGGTGGAGTTCTGGCACGACGACCCCCTCCAGGAGCTTCCTGACGAGCCGCTCCCCTGCCCCGGCGACTCCGGCGAGGAGATGGCGACCCGGGTCTATGACCCGCCCTGGGGCCGGATCCCGGCGCTGGAGCTTGTGGACGGCGAGCCGCTCATCCCTCCAGGCTACGCCGCCGACCTGAACCGGGCCCTCACGGACATCGCCCACCGGACCAACCCGCGGCTGCGGTTCACCGGCTACACCGCCAACGAGCGCCTGGACCGGCGCACCGCCTCGGTGTACGGCGATGACATCGGCCTGTCGGCGGCCCGGGCCCGCCGCGCCATGGAGACCCTCCTGCAGGACCCGCTGCTGGCGACGGCCCGTGCCGAGCACGAGGGGCGCGGCTACGTGCAGTCCGACGACGTGGTCAACGCCGGCTTCATCCAGGGAGACACCTCCTTCGTGCGGGTGCAGGCGGTCTACGATGAGCCGGTCCCCCTGGACGACTACGAAGGGGTGGACATCACCCGCATCACGCGGGAGCTGAGTCCCGGCAGCCCCTACGAGCTCAACGTCATGCGCATCACGGTGGACGGGGAGCCCATGGACGACCCGGGGCGCAGCTCGTCGGACATCCAGCGCTGCACCGACGTGGCCCTGGATGACGCCCGCATCCGCTTCCGCTTCGACAGCCTGGACGCCAGCCCGCGGCTGGCGGTGGCGGCCCATCCCGTGGCCGTGGCCATGGGCAGCGGGGCGGACGGCGCCGGGCCGGCCGCCACCGTGCGGTTCAACAGCTCCAGCAACTACGCCAGCTTCATCCAGCGGGCCGAGGTCCGCATCCTGGAGCCGGGGCAGCCGGCAGGCGCGGCACCGCTGGCCGTCCTCCCGGTGGACGCCGACGGCCGGGCCGAGTGGCAGCCCCCGGCCGGCCTCCTGAAGGGCCCCACCCGGGAGCTCACCTACCGGCTGCGGGCCCACGGCGCCGGTGGCCGCTACGACGAGACCGCGCCCCGGCCGCTGTGGCTGGTGCGCGCGGCGCCGGACGGCGGCGCGGTCCCGGACGGCGGCGCCGGGACGGCCTCGCCGGCCCAGGATCTGCTCGCCGCCCACGGCGAGAGCCAGCTAACGCGCCAGGAGATCCGCATCCAGGGGGGCACGGTGCGGGTGAACGGCGGCGGCATCCCGGCGGGCCACCAGGTCTGGGTGGCGGGCCGGCCGGTGCCGGTGGATCCGGAGGGGCGCTTCGTCGCCGAGGCGATCCTCCCGCCGGGGGCCCACACGGTGGAGGTGGCCGTCCTGGATGACGCGGGCAACGGCTCTCTCTACCTGCGCGACCTGGAGTTCGGCGGCAGGGACCTGTTCTACGTGGGCATCGCCGACCTCACCCTGTCCGAGAACAGCGGCAGCGGCCCGGTGGAGCTGCTCCAGGGCGAGGGGGCGCGCCAGCCCCTGGACTCCTCCCTGGACGGCCGGCTGGCGTTCTACGTCAACGGCCAGGTGAGCCCCCGGTGGAGCCTGACCGCCAGCGCCGACACCCGGGAGGGGCCGGTGGAGGGCCTGTTCAGCAACTTCCTGGACAAGTCCCCGGAGGCGCTGTTCCGGCGCATCGATCCCGACAACCACTACCCCACCTTCGGCGACGACAGCGTGGTGGAGGAGATGGCCCCCACCCTGGGCAAGCTCTACGTCAAGGCCAGCCGCGGCGAGAGCTACGGTCTGTGGGGCAACTTCAAGGTGGACTACCTGGGCAACGAGCTGGCCCACGTGGACCGGGGCCTGTACGGCGCCAACGCCCACTACGGCTCGGAGGCCACCACGAGCTTCGGCGAGCAGCGGGCGGCGGTGGACGGGTTCGCCGCCGAGCCGGGCACCCTGGCCAGCTACGAGGAGCTGCGCGGGACGGGCGGCTCGGTCTACTTCCTGCGCCACCAGGACATCCTCACCGGCTCGGAGCGGGTGCGCATCGAGATCCGGGACAAGGACTCGGGGATCGTCACGGGGGTGGTCAACCTGCGCTATGCCCTGGACTACGACATCGACTATCTGCAGGGCCGGATCCTGCTCACCGAGCCGCTCTCCTCCACCGCCGAGGACAACCTGCTGGTGCGCAGCAGCGGCCTGAGCGGCGGCGAGGCCTACCTGGTGGTGCGCTACGAGTACACCCCCGGCTTCGAGGACCTGGATGCGGCCACCGTGGGCGGGGCGGGCCACTACTGGCTCGGCGACCACGTGCGCCTGGGCCTGACCGGCAACTCCAGCGAGGAAGGGAGCGCCGACAGCAGCCTGGGGGCCGCCGACCTGACCCTGCGCATGAGCGAGGCGACCTGGCTCAAGGTGCAGGCGGGGCGCAGCGAGGGGCTGGTGTCCAGCCCGCTGCGCTCCGAGGACGGCGGCTTCGGCTTCGACGGCCCCGGCGCGGCCCCCTTCACCAGCGCCGAGGCCGACGCCTACCGGGCCGACCTGAGCCTGGGGCTGGGGAATCTTCTCGAGGGCCGGGACGGACGCGTCACTCTTTATGCCCAGAACCGGGACGCCGGCTACTCGGCGCCGGGACAGGCCACCCTGAAGGACACCGAGCAGCTCGGCGGGACCCTCCGGATCCCGGTGACGGACCGCCTGAGCCTGGCGGCCAAGGGGGACCAGACGACCCAGGAGCAGGGACTTGAGACCCGCGCCGTGGAGCTGAACGTGGGCTACAAGCTGTCGGAGAAGTGGAGCGTCGGCACCGGGGTGCGCAACGACCTGCGGGAGGACCGCTCGCCGGTGGTCCCCCTCACCCAGGAGCAGGGGGAGCGCACCGACGCGGTGGCCCAGGTGACCTACGACTCCGGCGCCGACTGGCGCGCCTACGGCTTCGTCCAGGAGACGGTGTCCTCCAGCGACGGACGCCAGGACAACGGGCGGGTGGGTGCCGGCGGCTCCTACCGCCTCACCAAGCGCTTCAAGATCGACGGGGAGGCCTCGGACGGGGACCTGGGCTTCGGCGGCCGGGTGGGCACCAGCTTCCTGCCCTCGGAGCGCACCAGCCTCTACCTGAACTACGCCCTGGAGAACGAGCGGACCGACAACGGCCTGCGCGCCCGGCGTGGGAACCTGGTGTCAGGGGTGAAGCGGCGCCTCTCGGACAGCTCCAGCGTCTACGTGGAGGAGCGCTACCAGGACGGCGACACCCTCAGCGGCCTCACCCACGCCGCCGGGGTCCACCTGGTGGCCCGTGAGCGCTGGAACCTGGGCGCCAGCGCCGAGCTGGGCACGCTCCGCAACGCCCTCACCGCCGCCGAGACCGACCGGAAGGCGGCCGGCGTCCGGCTGGGCTATGGGCTGGAGACCATGCAGATCTCCAGCGCCATCGAGTTCCGCCGTGACGACGCCGAGCAGCCCGACGCCACCCTCACCGAGCGCACCACGTGGCTGTTCCGCAACACCTTTAAGTTCCAGGTGACGCCCGACTGGCGCGTGGTGGGCAAGATCAACCACTCGGACAGCGAGAGCTCCCTGGGCCAGTTCTACGACGGCGGCTACACCGAGGCGGTCCTGGGCTACGCCTACCGGCCGGTGCGCCACGACCGGCTCAGCACCCTGGCCAAGTACACCTACTTCTACAACGTCCCCACCACCGACCAGGTGACCCTGCGGAGCACGCCGGTGGAGTTCATCCAGAAGAGCCACGTGGCGTCCCTGGACCTGACCTACGAGCTGACGCCCGCCTGGTCGGTGGGCGGCAAGTACGCCTACCGGCTGGGCCAGGTGGCCCTGGACCGGGAGCAGCGGAACTTCTTCGACAACACCGCCCAGCTGGTGGTGCTGCGGGTGGACTGGCGCTTCCGGAAGGGCTGGGAGAGCCTCACCGAGCTACGGATGCTGGACCTGCCCGATCTGGACCAGCGCCGCGACGGCGCCCTGGTGGGGATCTACCGCCGGCTCGGAAAGCACTTCAAGGTGGGCGCCGGCTACAACTTCACCGACTTCTCCGACGACCTCACCGACCTGGGCTACGACCACCGGGGCGCCTTCATCAACGTGGTCGGCACCATGTGAGGCTCCCCGGGCGGGCGGGGTCCTCAGTCTCCGGGCGGATGCCGGAAGTCCGAGATGCGGTTGTAGACCCACGCCACGGCGAAGCCGATGACGGCTCCGGCCAGGGTGCCGTAGATGAGGCCCACCAGCGCGCCGGGCCAGGTGACGGAGTAGCCGGGAAAGTAGTGGCGCAGCAGGCCCAGGTGCGGGCCGACCTCGTCGCCGCCCAGGATCACCAGCCAGGCGGTGGCCACGGCCAGGCCCACGCCCCCGGTGAGCCCGAACACCAGGGCCATGATGGAGGCCCTGAGGCGTGCGATGGCGGTGCGCAGGCGGCGGGTCTCGGCGGCGGTCACATCGGTGCTCAAGGTCTCACCATCCTCCCCATCAGGGCTCGAGGAGCTTGTCCATCTGGGCCTGGCGCTTGTAGGTCGTCTCGTGCCAGGCCACCAGCTTGTTGATGGCGGTGGCCAGGAGCCAGCCGAAGGCGAAGCCCCCCAGGGCCGCCTCCACCATCCCCACCAGCCCGCCGGTCCAGCTCACCTGGTAGCCGAGGAAGTACTGCCCCAGCAGCGCCAGGTTGGGCCCGACAGTGTCGCCGCCGCGCAGCAGGAGAATGGCCGTGGCCAAAAACACTCCCACCCCCAGCACGGCGCCCACGGCCCCGCCCAGAGCCACGGCATCGTAGCGCGCGAAGGCCGATCGGACCAGCTCCGCCAGCTCGTCCCGGGGGGAGAGCGGCATGGGGACGGCGCGGCCTCCAGGAGCGGCGAGCCGGCCGGAGGCTGCCGCACGGCCTGCGGCCACTGCGGCCGCTCGCCCCTCACCCGCCTCCGTGTCGTCCTCGCGGCGCTCCTCGTGGTACTCCTCCTCCACGTTGACGCCCCAGACATCCAGCTCGGCGCCGGCGATGTTGCGGGCGGCATAGATGGCGGTGACCATGGAGTGATCCTGATTGTTGTAGCGGTGCTGGCCGTTGCGCCCGACGAGCTGCAGGTTGGGGAACCCCTCCAGGTAGCTCCGGATGGTGGCCAGGGCCTCCTGGTACCCCTGGTCGTAGACCGGATAGGCCTTGGGGACGCGCACCACGGTGCCGTCGATGACCTCCTCGGCCCGCACCAGCTTCAAGATGTCGCACTCCCTGCGGCCCAGCTCCACCAGGTCGGCGTCGGCCATGGTCCACAGCTCGTCCCCCTCCTGCACGAAGTACTCCAGGCCCAGGGCCGTCTTGGAGGGGTCGGGGACCATCTCGGGGCTCCAGTTCTTGAAGTTCTGGATGCGCCCCAGCTTCACGTCCGCCGAGTGGATGTAGATCCAGTTGTCGGGGAACAGCTCCGGATTGTCCACGATGAGGACCACCGACAGGAAGTCCCGGTAGCGCAGGCGGCGGGCCGCCTCCAGTACCTCGGGGGGCGCCGGCGGATCGAATCCCAGGATCAGATTCCGGATGGGCATGGACGAGATGAAGTGCTCGCCCACCTCGCGCTGGACGCGGCCGTCGGCGTCCACCACATCCACCGCCACGATGCGCCCGCCCTGGTGGTGCAGCTTGGTCACCTTGTGGCGCATGTGAGTGTGGTACCCCTGATCCGCCAGCTTGTCCCGGAAGCGCTCCCACATCATCCCGGGTCCCAGGCGGGGGTAGTGGAAGGCGTCGATGAGGGTGGTGATGACCTCCTTCTTGCTCTTGGCCCGCGACCCCAGCAGGGCGTTCTTCACCGCCTTGAGCAGGTCCAGATTCTTGATGCGCTGGGCGGCCCAGTCGGCGCCGATCTCGGTGCAGGGGATGCCCCAGACCTTCTCGGTGTAGGTCTTGAAGAAGATCTCGTACAGGCGGCGGCCGAAGCGATTGGAGACCCACTGCTCGAAGTTGCGCTCCTCCTTGAGCGGGAACATCTGGGCCTTGAGATAGCTGAATCCGATGCGCGCCGCCTCCACCGGGCCCAGGCCCAGGAGGGCGTTCACCGGCTTCAAGGGATAATCGAAGAACTCGCCGCCGTAGTAGATGCGCGACAGGCGGCCGCGCTGGATCAGGTCGTCCCCCAGCACCTCCTCCCACAGCTTCTGCACCATATCGACCTTGGTGAAGAAGCGGTGGCCGCCGATGTCGAAGCGGTAGCCCTTGTAGTTGACGGTCTGGGCGATGCCGCCCACCAGGGAGTCGGACTCGAACAGCACGGCGGGGATCTTGAGGCGAGCCAGCTCCCAGGCGGCGGTGAGCCCGGCGGGGCCGGCGCCGATGATGACGGCGCGGCCGGAGCCGGGCGCGCCTGGACGCGGTTGCTGGCTTTGAGTCGTCTGCTGCAAGGGCCCCCCGAGGCGTGAGTGGGGCACAAGTTACTGCAAATGCCCGGAGGGGAAAAGGGCAGGCGCCGTGGGAGCGCACCGGGTGGGGGCCGGGCCGGACATGCCCCTCACGGCGCTTGACCCCCGGGCGGCGATGGCGCAGAGTGCTGGACATGGCAGCCAGCGTGCAGGGCCCCGTCCTGGTCACAGGCGGGAGCGGGTTCGTGGGTCGGAGCCTCATCCGGAATCTGCTGGCTGCGGGCATCCCGGTCCGCGCCCTCACGCGCCGTCCGCTCCCGGATGCGCCGCGCCCGGAAGGGCTCCAGGTGATCCAGGGTGACATCACCGACCCCGCCTCGCTCGTCCCGGCCCTGGCGGGGGTGGAGGCAGTGGTCCATCTCGCCGGGAGCCTGGGCCTGGGAGCCCGTCCCGAGGCGCTGGAGGCCGTCAACGTGCTGGGGACCCGCCACGTGGCGCTGGCGGCCCGCCAGGCTGGCACGCCGCTGTTCCTCCACGTCAGCAGCGCCGGCGTCTACGGCGACGGCGACGGCACATTGCCCCGGGACGAGTCGGCGCCGCTGCGCCCGTCCACTCCCTACGAGCGCTCCAAGCTGGAGGGGGAGGAGGCGGCGCGCGCGGCGCTGGCGCGGTCGGCGACGGCGCTGGTGACCCTGCGGCCGGCCGGGCTGTACGGCCCCGGCCGCGCCGAGAGCCTGCATTTCGTGGCCACGGTGAGCCGGCGGCGGCTCTGGCTGCACGGGCCGGCGCGCATCCTCCTGCACCCGACCCACGTGCACGACCTGGTCTCGGCGGTGCGCCTGGTGCTGGCGGCGGGGGCGCGGCCGGGGGCCATCACGGCTGGCGCGGCCAGTGAGCGCATCTTCAACGTGGCCGGCGAGCGCGCCGTGACCTTCACCGAGCTGGTGGACGCCCTGGCCGAGCGTCTGGAGACGAACCCCATGCACCTGCGCCTGCCCGCCGCGGCGGGCAAGATCCTGGCCGCCGGGGGACGGCTGGCCTGCGCGGCCGCGCGACGGCCGGTGCCGGAGCCGGTGGCACGGCTGGCGGGGGGTGTGGTCAACCGGACGCTGGACTGCGCCCGGCTGCGCCGGGAGCTAGGATGGACGCCGCAGCCGCTGGATCAGGGGCTGGACGAGCTGGTGGCAGCGGCCACCGCCTTCAGACCTCCACGCCCAGGTCCTCTGCCATGAGGCGGCGGAAGATGTCCCGGAACGTCTCCTTGCGGAACGGGTCGTAGGC
>JBFGDW010000003.1:0-29233 GCA_041580435.1 Candidatus Polarisedimenticolia bacterium
CGGCGGGCCCTATCTCCTGCATCCCTGCACCCCCCGAGACCCGCTGCTCCGGTCCCGGCGTCCGCTCCGCGGGCGCCTCCCCGAGGGTGCCCCCGTGTCCCAGCCCGGCGACACACAGATCGCCTGGATTGCCCTGTCCCTCCTGCCCCAGTCCTCCGCCGCCTTGGCCGGCGGCCTGACGGCCGCCCGCGGCGACCCGGAGGCGGCCCTGCGCGCCCTGGCCGGGTTCGAGGCCCGCGCCCGCCTGGAGGAGGCCGCCCGCCTGCGGGACTCCCTGCCCGGCCGAGGCCTCTCCATCCTCACGCCCGATGGGGAGGGGTACCCGCACCTGCTGCGGGAGATCGCCGATCCGCCGCCGGCCCTCTACGTCCGCGGGGAGATCCTGGCCGACGATGACCCGGCGGTGGCACTCATCGGATCACGCCAGGCGACCCCCTACGGGCTGGCGGTGGCCCGCTACCTGGGGGAGGAGCTGGGGCGAGGCGGCGTGACGGTGATCTCCGGCCTGGCCCGGGGGATCGATGCCGCCGCCCACCAGGGGCTGCTGCAGGCTCCCTCCGGGCGCGGGCTGGCGGTGCTGGGGTGCGGGCTGGACCGGATCTACCCCCCCGAGCACCGGCAGCTCGGCGAGGCACTGGCTGCCCGCGGCGCCCTGATCAGCGAGTTCCCGCCTGGGACGGCGCCGCTCCCCCGGAATTTCCCGCAGCGCAACCGGTTGATCAGCGGGCTGGCCCGGGCGGTGGTGGTGGTGCAGGCGGCCGCCGGCTCGGGGTCGCTCATCACCGCCCGCCTTGCCCTGGACCAGGGGCGGGAGGTGTTCGCCGTCCCCGGCCCCATCACCGCCTCCTCCAGCCAGGGGAGCAACGAGCTGATCCACCAGGGGGCGCGGCCGGTGGCCACGGCCCGGGACATCGTGGAGGAGTTCCCGGCGGCGGTGCGGGAGCTGGTGGCGCGCCGCCTGGCCGTCCGCCGGTCCGGCCCCCCGCCCGACCTCACCCCGGCGGAGGGGGAGGTCTGGAAGGAGCTGGATCCGGCCGAGCCGAGGGGGGTGGACGCGCTGGCGGCGGCCACCGGGCTGGGGGTCAGCGACCTGGTGGCGGCCCTGCTGGGGCTGGAGATCCGGGGCCTGGCCCAGGCCCTCCCTGGCGGCCGGTACATCCGCGGGGGCTGGACAGGAGGGGGCGGATCCTTATATTGATCCCCGCTCCGGGGGCCCCGGGGGGGTCCGGCAGGCCTGAAAAGCCCCAAAACGGGGCGCAGAGCACCGAAACGAGCGTTTCTTGAGCAAATCCCTGGTCATCGTCGAGTCGCCGGCCAAGGCCAAGACCATCAACAAGTTCCTGGGGAAGGACTTCGTGGTGAAGGCCTCCATGGGGCACATCCGCGACCTGCCCAAGACCAAGCTGGGGGTGGACGAGGAGAAGGACTTCGCCCCCACCTACGTCCTGGTCCCCGACAAGAAGAAGAAGGCCGTGGTGGCCGACCTGAAGAAGGCCGCCCACAAGGCCAGGAAGGTCTTCCTGGCCCCCGACCCGGACCGGGAGGGGGAGGCGATCTCCTTCCACCTCAAGGAGATCCTCTCCAAGGACTCCAGCGCCGAGTTCCACCGGGTGGCGTTCAACGAGATCACCCGGCGGGCGGTGCTGGCTGCCTTCGAGCACCCCACCGCCATCGACGAGGACAAGGTGGCCGCCCAGCAGGCGCGGCGCATCCTGGACCGCCTGGTGGGGTACAAGATCAGCCCCCTGCTCTGGGACAAGGTCCGCCGGGGGCTGTCGGCCGGGCGGGTCCAGTCGGTGGCCCTGCGCATGATCACCGAGCGGGAGCGGGAGATCCTCGCCTTCAAGCCCGAGGAGTACTGGTCCCTGACCGCCGTCCTGGAGGGGGCCGAGCCGCCCCCCTTCCGCGCCAAGGCCATCAAGGTGGGTGGCAAGAAGGCCTCCCTCCCCGATGAGAAGACCACCCAGGGGCTGGTGGAGAAGGTGAGCTCCGCCTCCTGGACCGTGGCCTCGGTGCAGGCCAAGGAGAAGAAGCGCACCCCGGCACCCCCCTCCAGCACCAGCCAGCTCCAGCCGGCGGCGGCCCGCCGCCACGGCTATGGCGTGCGCAAGACCATGATGCTGGCCCAGCGCCTCTACGAGGGGAAGGAGATCGGCGAGCGGGGCAGCATCGGCCTCATCACCTACATGCGCACCGACTCCACCCGCGTCTCCGACGAGGCCCTGGGGGCGGTGCGGGAGCGCATCGGCCAGGACTACGGGAAGGACTACCTGCCCGACAAGCCCCGCTTCTTCCGGGCGCGCAAGGGGGCTCAGGAATCCCACGAGGCGATCCGGCCCACCTCCCTGGACCTGCCCCCCGAGGCGGTCAAGAAGTACCTCGCCGCCGACGAGCTGAAGATCTACACCCTCATCTGGCAGCGCTTCCTGGCCTCCCAGATGGAGCCGGCCGTGTTCGACACCACCACCGTGGACATCGAGGCCGGGCCCTGCACCTTCCGGGCGAACGGGTCGGTGATGAAGTTCCCTGGCTTTCTGGCCGTCTACGGCGGCGGCGCCACCAGCGACGAGGGGGAGCCCGACAAGGACGCCAGCGACGACCCGGCGGATCAGGTGGAGGAAGGCGTCCTCCCGCCCCTCAAGGAGGGTCAGACCCTCACCCTGCACCAGCTCGACCCCAAGCAGCACTTCACCCAGCCCCCGCCCCGCTACTCCGAGGCGACCCTGGTGAAGGCGCTGGAGGAGAACGGCATCGGCCGGCCGTCCACCTACGCCGCCATCATCGGTGTGCTGTCCACCCGGGACTACGTGGACAAGGAGAACAAGACCTTCAAGCCCACCGAGCTGGGGATGCTGGTCTCCGACCTGCTGGTGGAGAACTTCGGCGACCTCATCAACGTGGACTACACCGCGCAGATGGAGGAGGAACTGGACCAGATCGAGGAGGGGCGCAAGAACTGGGTGGACGCCCTCACCGAGTTCAACACCAAGTTCAACGCCGATCTGGAGCGAGCGCGCAAGGAGATGACCGACGTCAAGCGCCAGGAGATCCCCACCGAGGAGACCTGCACCAAGTGCGGCAAGCCCATGGTGATCCGCTGGGGCAAGTTCGGGCGGTTCCTGGCCTGCACCGGCTATCCCGACTGCAAGAACACCCAGGAGCTGGCCGGCACCGGGGACAACGGAACAGAAGCCGAGACCCACGAGGTGGACGAGACCTGCGAGAAGTGCGGCAAGGAGATGGTGGTGAAGCGCGGCCGCTACGGCCGCTTCCTGGCCTGCACGGGCTACCCGGCCTGCAAGAACACCCGCAAGATCACCGTGAGCGACGAGGGGGTGGTCACCTCCAAGCCGGACCGGATGCTGGAGGAGAAGTGCCCGCGCTGCGAGGCGCCCCTGGCGGTGAAGCACGGCCGCTACGGCGAGTACACCGGCTGCTCACGCTACCCCGACTGCCGCTACATCAAGCTGGAGGAGGTGGGGGTGGGGTGCCCCCGCGACGGCTGCGACGGCCAGGTGGTGGTGCGCCGGTCGCGGCGCGGCCGGATCTTCTACGGCTGCGGCAATTACCCCGACTGCGACTTCGTGGCCTGGAACAAGCCCGTGGCCCAGCCCTGCCCCGAGTGCGACTCCAACTACCTCACCGAGAAGACCACCAAGCGCCACGGCACCCAGATCGTCTGCCCCAACGAGGGGTGCAGCTACAAGGAGACCGTGGAGGCCTCCTGAAGCCGCCTGCCACCGGGGTGTAGAATCCTCCCATGGCGTCCCCGGAACCCGTTCTCATCATCGGTGGTGGCCTTGCGGGATGCGAGGCCACCTGGCAGGTGGCCCGTCGCGGCGTGCCGGTGCGCCTGCACGAGATGCGCCCGGTGCGCTCCACCCCGGCTCACAAGACCGGCGACCTGGCCGAGCTGGTCTGCTCCAACTCGCTGCGCTCCGACGTGCTCACCAATGCCGCCGGCCTCCTGAAGGAGGAGATGCGGCGCTTCGGCAGCCTCATCCTCACGGCCGCCGACGCGGCCCGCGTGCCCGCCGGGTCGGCGCTGGCGGTGGACCGGGCCGAGTTCGCCCGGCGGATCACCACGGCGCTGGCCGGCGACCCGCTGGTGGAGATCGTCCGGGAGGAGGTGACGGAGCTGCCGGCGCCGGAGCGCCTCGCCATCGTGGCCACCGGTCCGCTCACCTCCGATGCCCTGGCCGGCTCCATCGCCGCGTTCACCGGCCAGGAGTACCTCTACTTCTACGACGCCATCTCGCCGGTGGTGGAAGCCGACACCATCGACATGGCGGTGGCCTTCCGCGCCTCGCGCTATGGCAGGGGGGAGGAAGAGGCCGGAGACTACCTGAATTGCCCCATGGACGAGGCCCAGTACGACCGCTTCTACGACGCCCTCATGGCGGCGGCGCCAGTGACCTGGCACGAGTTCGAGCGCGACCACTTCTTCGAGGGCTGCCTGCCCATCGAGGAGCTGGCGCGCCGCGGCCGCGACACGCTGCGCTTCGGCCCCATGAAGCCGGTGGGGCTCACCGATCCGCGCAGCGGCCGCCGGCCCCACGCGGTGGTCCAGCTCCGCCAGGACAACCGGGCCGCCACCCACTACAACCTGGTGGGCTTCCAGAATCATCTCAAGTGGGGCGAGCAGGCCCGGATCTTGCGGCTGATCCCCGGGCTGGAGGAGGCCGAGTTCGTGCGCTTCGGGCAGATCCACCGCAACTCGTTCATCAACAGCCCGGCGCTGCTGCGGCCGACCTACCAGACCCGGTCCCGTGGGAAGCTCCTGTTTGCCGGCCAGATCTCCGGCGTGGAGGGGTATCTGGAGTCGGCGGCGGCGGGCCTGATGGCCGCCACCTCGGCGGCGGCACTGGCGCTCGGGCGCGAGCCGCGCCCCTTCCCGGCCACCACCGCCCTGGGCGCCCTGGCCCACTACATCACCGAGGCCGATCCGGCGCACTTCGTGCCCACCAACATCGCCTTCGGCCTCTTCCCGCCGCTGCCGCGCCGGATCCGGGACAAGCGGCGGCGCAACCAGCTCCTGGCCGAGCGGGCGCTGGCCGACCTGGCCGCCTTCCGGGAGGGGCTGGAGCTTCCCGACGCCATGGGCCGCTCCGCCGCGCCCGGGGCCGCGGCAGGCGGAGCGTCCTGATGCCTTTCAAGGCGCATCCCGCCCCGTCGTCCTGGCTGGAGGAGCGGCGGCTGCTGGCCGACGTGAAGGCCGGCAAGGAGGGGGCGCTGCAGACGTTCGCACGGGAGCACGCGGCCCGGCTCCACCGCCTGGCCCTGGAGCTCGCTCCGGACACCGGCAGCGCGGACCAGCTCCTCGACGCGGCGCTCCTCCACGCCCTGAGCTGGTCGCCGGTGCGGCGCGAGGACCAGCCGCTGGGACCGTGGCTGTGCGAGGTGCTGCTCTCCCGGTGGCGCGCGCTGTCGCCGGCGCGCCCCCAGACCGAGCCAGCCGGCGAGCTCCCCCGCCGGCCGGTGGCGGACTGGTCCTCCCTGGCGTCTGATCCAGAGGCGCGGGACAAGCTGGCGTCCGCCCTCGCCGGGGCCGGGAAATCCCTGCCGCCGCACCTCCGGTCCACCTGGGTGCTGTGCGACGTCCTGGGGCTGACCCTGGCCGAGGCGGGCCAGGCCCTGGACCTGGCGGCCGGCCTGGCCAAGGGACGGCTCCACCGGGCCCGCCTCATCCTTCGTGAGGAGCTGGCCGCGACGGCGGCGCGCCTCGGCGCGGGAGAGGGCGGCCCCGGGCCGGGCGGCGCGGGGGAGGCCGGCGCCGCGGCGCCCTCCCCGCTGCGTGGGCGATCCTCCGGCATGGAGTGCGGCGACTTCGCCGCGCGGCTGCGCGCCGGCGCCGGTGGCGAGCTGACCGACACGCGCCAGAACGACTGGGAGGCCCATCGCCGCGCCTGCGGCGACTGCGGCGCCCTGCACCGCACCTACGCCCGCGTCATCGATCTCGCCCGGCGCGCCGCCGCACCGGACCCACCCACCGGGGATCTCGCGGCGCGTGTGGCGGAGACCGCCGCGCGTGCCCGCGCCGCGGCCGTGCCCGCCGAGGACACCCCTCCGCACGGCGAAACCCCCGGCGGCACGGCGCCTGCTGCGTCCTGACCGCGCATTTACCTGTTTTTACAGCCGGTTGCGGGAGGCCGATGTAACTTTTTGCCAGCCGTTCGCATCCAACAGGGTGCAAGGAGGACGTGAACCAGAAGGGAGCAAGCCGTGATGTTCCGCCGTACCCCCCAGCAGAAGAAGCGGGAGTTCGAGCAGGAGGCGCTTCCCCACGCCGACGCCCTCTACAACTTCGCGCTCAAGATGACCCGCAACGGGAAGGATGCCGAGGACCTGGTCCAGGACACCTTCCTGCGCGCGTTCCGGTTCTTCCATCGCTTCGAGCGCGGCACCAACTGCCGCGCCTGGCTGTTCCGCATCCTCAAGAACACCTACATCAACAGCTACCGCAGGGAGCAGCGCACCCCGGATCACGTGGACTGGGATCAGGTGGAGGCGTTCTACGACAGCCTCGCCACCGACGATCTCATCAAGCGCCACAAGACGCCGGAGGAGCTGCTCCTGGCCGGGGCCGTGGACACCCGCATCACCGAGGCCATCGCCAGCCTGCCCGAGGAATACCGTGCCGTGGTCCTGCTCAACTTTGCCCAGGACATGTCGTACCGGGAGATCGCCGAGGTTCTGGAGATCCCCATGGGCACGGTCATGAGCCGGCTGCACCGTGGCCGCAAGATCCTCCAGCGCCAGCTCAAGGAGTACGCCCTCTCAACGCGTCAGCTTCCCACCCTCAACGCCCGGGAACGGCCGGCGCGAGTTGTCTCCATGGAGGCCTACCGCCGGGCGGAGAAGGCGAGCTGAGCCGGTCCTCCGCCGGGCTTTGACCCGTCTCGCGCCGCCGGATACGATCCGGCGCCGTGGGAGCGGATCTGCGCGCATCGGTTGAGGGGTTCCTGGAGCACCTGCGTTCGGTGCGCGACGCGCCGCCCAACACCGTGCGGGCCTACGGGGCCGATCTCAACGACTTCGTCGCCTATCTGGCCCTCCAGGCCCGGTCCCTGCCCGCGGCGGAGCGGATCGACCGGCTGGCGTTGCGCGGCTACCTGGCCGCCCTGCACCAGCGGGCCCTCTCGCGCCAGACGGTGGCCCGCCACCTGTCGGCGCTGCGCACCTTCTTCCGCTGGCTGCTGCGGGAGGGGCGCATCGCCGCCGACCCCACCGAGGGTTTGTCGTCGCCGCGCCGGGAGCGGAAGCTTCCCCGCCACCTGGACGTGGACGAGGCGGCGGCGGTGGTGGAGGCCCCCGACCCCGGCACTCCCCTGGGCCTGCGGGACCGGGCGGTCCTGGAGACGCTCTACGCCACCGGCTGCCGGGTGGCGGAGCTCACCGGGATGGACCTGCAGGATGTCTCCTTCCGGGAGGGGCTGGTGCGGGTGCTGGGCAAGGGGCGCAAGGAGCGGATCGTCCCCCTGGGCTCCAAGGCCATCGCGGCCCTGAGGGCCTACCTGGAGATCCGCGCCCGGCTGCGGCCGGCCCGGGCGGCGCGCCAGGCCACGGACCGCCAGGACACCGCCGCCCTGTTCGTCAACGCCCGGGGCCGCCGCCTCACCACACGCAGCGTGCGGCGCATCCTGGCGTCCGCCCTGGAGGCAGCGGCCACCGAGCGGACCATCTCGCCCCACGGCCTGCGCCACTCCTTCGCCACGCACCTCCTCAACGCCGGCGCCGACCTTCGCGCCATCCAGGAGCTGCTGGGCCACGCCAGCCTGGGAACCACCCAGCGCTACACCCACCTCTCACTGGAGCACATCATGCAGACCTATCGCACGGCCCATCCCCGGGCCCGGCGCCGCAAGGCCGGAGGTAAGGGATGAGCGTGCTGCTGGATCACATGGAGGAGGCGGCGCGACTGGCCGGCGAGGTGCTGAGGCGACGCCAGGCCGACCGCGGGCGGCTGGGGGTGGAGAGCAAGGGGCTCAACGACTTCGTCACCGCGGTGGACCGGGAGGCCGAGGACGCCATCGTGGGCTACCTGGAGGAGCGGCACCCCGGCGTGCCGTTCCTCGCCGAGGAGTCGGCGGCGCGCAAGGCCACCGCCCCGGAGCGCTGGATCGTCGACCCTCTCGACGGCACCACCAACTACATCCACGGCTATCCGGTGTACGGCGTCTCCATCGCCTTCCAGGCGGGCGGACGGATCCAGGCCGGCGCCGTCTACGACCCCTGCCGGGACGAGATGTTCACCGCCACGCCCGGCGGCGGCGCGCACCTGGACGGGCGGGCGCTTAAGGTGGCGTCCACGCCGGATCTGCGCCAGGCGCTGCTGGTGACCGGCTTTCCCTTCCGCGAGCTGGCCCATTTGGATGTGTACCTGGCCGGCTTCCGGCGGCTGCTCACCGCCTCGGCGGGGGTGCGCCGGGACGGGGCCGCCGCCCTGGACCTCTGCTTCGTCGCCGCCGGCCGCTGCGACGGCTTCTGGGAGAACGGGCTGTCCCCATGGGACGTGGCTGCCGGCGGGCTCATGGTGGCCGAGGCCGGCGGGGTGGTCACCGACTACGCAGGCGGCGACGGCTGGCTGGAAGGGCGCCAGATCGTGGCGGCCACGCCGGGGATCCACGCCGCCATGCTGGCGGCCCTGGAAGGCGAGCCGCCCGCCTGATCGCTCGAGGGCCACGCCGCGCCCGGGCTGGCGCCGGTCCAGCTCCCGGGTCCGGACGCTTCCAGGACCGTGGGAAGGGGAAACGGCGCTGGCCGCCCCCTCAGTCCTGCTCGTCGCCGTTGCCGTCGCGCTTGTGCATGTAGCGGACGGCGTGCTTCATGAGCAGGAGGTTGGGGCCGCCCTCCCGGTTGAGCTTGATGCACGCCCGGTCGTACCACTCGATGACTCCCTCCAGGCGCTCGCCGTCGTTGAGGACGACCACCATGGGAGTCTGGGCGTTCATCTGCTTGACGTAGTAGAACGCCTCCGCGCTGGTGGACTCGGGCGGGGGCGCCTTGCGCTTCGGCTTGGTGGCGAAGCGGTCCTTCACATCAGCCAGATTGGGACGGATCAGTCGGCGATTGGACATGTCTCATCTTCCGGTGGGGTTCGCCTTGCCGCCCCCTCCCGTCGCGATCAGCCCGTACCGGCCGCGGCGCGCGTGGTGTCATCAGGTGGTCGGGAAGGGGCGCCTTTCATGGGATTATACGAGGGCCCGCGAGACGGATCAAGATCGATGGCGTCGTCGGAGAGGCATTCCTTCACCGCGCGGATGAACGCATCGGCATCGCGTATGTCGTTGATCCGGCGGCGCAATTCGGCGCCCCCGGGCACGCCCCGGGAATACCACCCCGCAAAGCTCCTCATCTTGTGTAGGGCGTTCTTGGGAGGCTCGCCTTCCAGGATGGCGTGGAATTGCTCCAGGATGATGGCCTTGATCTCGGCGGGGCTGAGCCAGCGGTAGGTCCCCCGGCTGCGCTGGGAAACCACCTGGTTGAAGATGAACGGGTTGAGAAGGGCGCCCCGCCCGATCATGACGGCGTCACACCCGGTCTCCCGCTCCATCCGGTCGGCATCCTCGGCGGTGCGCACGTCGCCGTTGCCAATGACGGGGATGGAGACGGCGTTTTTCACCTCGGCAATGATCCCCCAGTCGGCGGCGCCCCGGAAGGCCTGGGCCCGGCTGCGGGGGTGCACCGCGATGGCCTCGGCGCCGCAGTCCTGGGCCAGGCGCGCCATGTCGGCGGCGGTCCGCTCCCCATCCTTCCAGCCCGCCCGGATCTTCACGGTCAGGGGCACCGTGATGGCCTTCTTCATGGAGGTCAACAGCTTCTCGGTGCGGCAGCGGTCCTTCATGAGGGCGGCTCCCGCGCTCCCCTTGACCACCTTGCGCACCGGGCAGCCCATGTTCACGTCCACGAAGTCGGCGCCCGCTTCCTGGGCCATGGCCGCCGCCTGCGCCATGCGCTCGGGGTTGCCGCCGATGAGCTGCACCGACAGCGGGCTCTCGTCCCTGCCCAGGCGCAGCATGCGCAGCACCTTGCGCGATCCACGGGTGAGCGCCTCCGAGGAGACCATCTCGGTGACGATGAGGCCACACCCTCCCAGCTTGCGGATCACGCCCCGGAAGTACGGATCGGTCAGGCCGGCCAGCGGGGCCATGACCAGGTTGGGGCGAATGGACCAGTGGGCGATGCGCAGGGGCTGGCCGGGGAACTGATCCACCGAGCCCACCTCCCGCCCCGGCGCCGGGGACGGGGCCGTCATTCTCCCTCCGCTCCCCCGGCCGGCGGATCGGCCGCCGGCGGCGGCGTGGCCCCCATGCTCTTGCCCGCCGGCACGATGGCGTCCCGGCCCACGTAGGGGCCGCCGTCGGCCAGCTTCCCCACGGCATAGCGCGGGTTCACCGCCACGCGGTTGGTCTGCCACAGCTTCTTCAAGTAGGCGTCCAGCTCGTCGCTGTACTTCTCCTGCCGCAGCTTCTGCTCGATGGACTCGCTCACCTCGGCCAGGGGCGGCACGCTCGCCTCGGTGCGCGACTCGACCTTGAGGATGTGGAACCCGTAGCTGGTGGCCAGGGGCTCGGTGACCGCACCCACCGGCAGGCCGAAGGCCCGCTCCTCCAGCAGCGGCGCCAGTTCACCCGGCGTGAAGGGGCCGGTGAGGCCTCCCCGCTCCCTTGACGGCGACTCGGACAGCTCCCGGGCCAGATCGGCGAAGTCCTTCCCCGCCGCCAGCCGCTCCTCCACCCGGGAGGCCAGGTCCCGGGCCGCCTCGGCGCCCCGGGGATCGGCCAGGATGACGATCTCCCGCAGGGTGACCCGGCTGGCCTTGCGGTACTCCTCCGGATGGGCCTGGTAGTAAGCCTCCACCTCGGCGGGACTGACGCTGATCTTGCGGGCCACCTCGTACTGGATGGTGTCGGCGGGGACGTTGCTGCGCAGCAGGAGCCGCCGGAACTCATCCATGGTGAACCCCTCCTTGCGGAGGTACTCCACCAGCTCGGTGTCGGTGGCGATCTCGTTGCTGCGCTTGAACTCCCGCTTCAGGTTGTCGAAGTACTTGTCCATGTCGAACATGAGCTTGGCCTGCTGGAGCAGCAGCTCCTCGTTGATCATGTCGAACAGCAGGGCGTCCTGGGCGGCGTTGAGGCGGGTCTCCAGCTCCTCCCCCTGGAAACGCTCGCTCAACTGGCGGGCCACCTGGTCGCGGCGGATCTGGAGCTCGCTGCGGGTGATGATGGCGTCGTTGACCCGGGCGGCGATCTCCTCGAGGATGTCGGCGCGGGCCGGCCCGGAGCCGGCCAGGGCCGGCAGGAGCGCGGCGGCCAGGAGGGCCGCCACCGCCTGGAACGGGCGGATCCTGTGGGCTGGGGAGGTCATGGGCTCTGCCGCAAAGCGTAGCGCACCGGCGCCGGGGCGGGTCAAGAGGGCGTCCCCTGGGGCTGCACCCGGTCCGCGAGGGTCTCCAGCAGCTCCTGGGCCGCCTCCAGGCGCGCCTCGGCCTCGGCCGGGACCGGAACGGCCAGGACTCCGGACGGTGACAGGGTGGCGTCGGTGCCCGAGCGCACCCAGGCCAGCAGGCGGCCGGGGTCCACCGGCGCGGCGTCCACGAAGTGGAGCCGCAGCCTCCCCCTGGCCACGTCCATGCGGGCGATCCCCAGCCCCTCGGCCAGGTGGCGCAGGCGGGCCAGGGCCAGCAGGTTCTCGGCCTCCGGCGGCAGGTGGCCGAACCGATCCTCGATCTCCTCCCGCACCCGGGGCAGGTCATCGCTCTCGGCGGCGGCCGCCACCCGCTTGTACAGCACCAGGCGCTGGTGGGCGTCGGGGACGTAGTGATCCGGCAGGCGGTAGTCCACCCCCAGCTCCAGGGTGACCCGCACCTCCGGAGCCGCCGGCGCCTCCCCGCGCTTCTCCTGCACGGCCTGCTCCAGCATGCGGCAGTACAGATCGAAGCCCAGGGCCGCGATGTGACCGTGCTGGCGCGCCCCCAGCAGATCGCCGGCACCGCGGATCTCCAGGTCCCGGGCCGCCACCCGGAACCCGGCCCCCAGCTCGGTGAACTCCTGCAGCGCCTTGAGGCGCCGGCGGGCCACGTCGGTGAGCTTGCGCTGGGAGGGGATCAGGAGGTACGCGTAGGCCCGCACGTCGGAGCGCCCCACCCGCCCACGGAGCTGGTAGAGCTGGGCCAGGCCGAACCGGTCGGCCCGGTTCACGATGATGGTGTTGGCCCGGGGGATGTCCAGGCCGTTCTCGATGATGGTGGTGGTGAGAAGCACCTGGAACCCCCCTCCCATGAAGCGCAGCATGACGTCCTCGAGGTGCTTCTCGGCCATGCGGCCGTGGGCCACTTCCAGGCTGGCCTCGGGCACCTCGCGGCGGATGACCGTCGCCATGGCGGCGATGGACTCGATGCGATTGTGGACGAAGAACACCTGCCCGCCCCGCCGCAGCTCCCGGCGAATGGCCTGGGCCATCACCCCGGCCCGGAACGGCAGCAGGATGGTCTGGATGGCCATGCGGTTCTCGGGCGGCGTCTCGATGACCGACAGGTCCCTGACGCCGGCCAGGGACATCTGGAGGGTTCGCGGGATGGGCGTGGCGGTCAAGGTCATCACATCCACCTTGCGGCTGAGCTGCTTGAGACGCTCCTTGTGGCTGACCCCGAAGCGCTGCTCCTCGTCCACCACCAGCAGCCCCAGGTCCCGGAACACCACGTCCCTGGACAGGAGCCGGTGGGTGCCGATGAGGATGTCCACGCCCCCCTCCTTGAGCTTCTTGAGGGTCTCCCGCTGCCGGGGCCTGGGCTCGAAGCGGGAGAGCATCTCGATGCTCACCGGGAAGGGGGCGAAGCGATCCCGGAAGGTGTTGAAGTGCTGGAACGCCAGCACCGTGGTGGGGGCCAGCAAGGCCACCTGGGCGCCGTCCATGACCGCCTTGAAGGCGGCCCGCATGGCCACCTCGGTCTTGCCGAACCCCACGTCGCCGCACAGCAGCCGGTCCATGGCCGCAGGCGCCTCCATGTCCCGCTTGACGTCGGCGATGGCCTGGGCCTGGTCGGGGGTCTCGGCGAAGGGGAAGGCGGCCTCGAACTCGCGCTGCCACGGCGTATCGGGGCCGAAGGTCCGGCCCGGGAGGGCGCGTCGGGCGGCGTACAGCTCCAGGAGCTGATCGGCCAGGTCCTGGACCTCCTTCCGGACGCGGCTGCGCACCTTCTCCCAGCCCGGCGTGCCCAGGCGATCGAGGCGGGGCGCCTTGGCCCCCACCCCCGAGTACTTCTGCACCAGGTCCAGGCGATCCACCGGCACGTACAGCACCGCCTCGTCCCGGTAGACCAGCACCATGAACTCGCCGCCGGCGCCATCCCCCCCGAGGCGGCGGATCCCCTGGTAGCGGCCGATGCCGTGGTCCACGTGCACCACCACGTCCCCCACCTTCAGGTCGCGGAAGTCGGAGCGGAACGGCGCCGCCCGCTTGCCGCCCCGGGGTGCCTGGCGCCGCCGCTCGCCGAAGACGTCCCGCTCGGTGAGCACCGTCAGTCCCGCCTCGGGCAGCTCGAAGCCGTGAGCCAGGCGCCCCCGGGCCAGCGCCAGGGCCGGCAGGCGGCCGCCGGCGGGCACGGTGGCCGGCAGCACCGCCGGCGCCAGGCCGCGCTCCTCGAAGATCTCCCGGGTGCGGTCCAGGAGCCCCTCGGTCTCCAGCAGGATCAGGGTGTGCCGCCGCCCTGCCTCCGTCCGGGCCAGATCGGCGGCCAGGTCGGCGACCCGCCCGAACCAGGCCCGCGGCGCCCGTCCGGCCAGCTCCACCTGGGTGATCTCCTGCCCGGTTCGCGCCGCGCTCTCCTCCGGACCGGCCCCGGACAGGCTCAGGTCGTGAAGCTCCAGGCGGGGGCCGGCCAGCCGCTCCGCCAGGCGATCCGCCGGCAGGAGCAGGCGCTCGGGGGGGGGCAGCGGCGTGCCGCTGGCCTCGCGGGATGCGGCCAGCTCCGCCGGCAGGGCGTTCACCTCCGCCTCGATGCGGTACGGCTCGTCCAGGGCCAGCAGCGCCCCGGGGGCATGGGCCAGGAGGTCGGTCTCCCGGCCGACCCACAGGCCGGCGCAGGCCTCCAGCCCCGGGAAGCTCCCCTCCACCGCCAGCGCCTCCAGGGGGTCGGTGCCCACGGACCGGCCCCCGGTGCGCGGCGCCCGCTCCAGGCGGCGGATGAGCCCGGCGCGCTCGGCCTCCCCCAGGGGGGCCTCCCGCGCCGGCGGGATCCGCACCTCGCCGCGCTCCTCCAGGGAGCGCTGGGTGAACGGATCGAACAGCCGCAGGGAGGCGACGCGATCGTCCTCCAGCTCGATCCGCACCGGCTCTCCCTGCCCGGGGGGGAAGACGTCGAAGATGCCGCCGCGCCGCGCCCATTCCCCTGGTGAGGACGCCATGTCCACCCGGCCGTAGCCGGCCGCCTCCAGCCGCCCCGCCAGGTCATCGAAGCCCATGGCTCCTCCCCTGGCCAGGTCCAGGAAGAGGGCGTGGAAGCGTTCCACCGTGGGCAGCGGCGCCAGCAGCGCCGGGTAGGGCGCCACCACGAGCCAGCGCGGGGCCAGCCACAAGCGCGCCAGGGTGCCGGCCCGCTCGGCCAGCACCTGGGGATGGGCGCCGATCCCCTGGTAGGGATCGGCCTCCAGGGCGGGAAAGGCCAGCAGCTCCGGGGGGCTGACACCGGCGGCCCCGGCCATCTCGGGCAGCGCCGCCGCCAGGTCCTCCCGCAGCGCCGCCGCCGTCCGCTCGTCGGCGGTGACCACCACCAGGCGCTCCGCCTCCAGGGCCGCGCCGGCCAGAACCAGCGTGCGCACCGATCCCGACAGCCCCGACAGCCGGACCACGCCCCGCCTGGCCCGGGCCACGTGCTCCCCGACGCCGCCGGTGGCCAGGGCCAGGACGCTGCCCGCCGTGAGGACCTTCATCGCCGGGCGAGACGGAGGCGGAGCAGGTCCCAGAGCATGCGGGCCGGATCGCGGAGCAGGCCCACCTTGGAGCCCTCGGCGTTGTTCCACTCCACCGGCACCTCCGCCAGGGACAGGCCGGCCCGGCGTGCGGACATGAGCAGCTCCACGTCCCAGGCAAAGCCGTCCACCGTCAGCCCGGCCAGCAGTGGCCGCACCGCGTCGGTGCGCCACAGCTTGAAGCCGCACTGGGTGTCGTGGAACGGCAGCCCCGTGATGAGGCGCACCACCAGGTTGAACGAGCGGCCCAGGTTCATGCGCAGCCAGCTCTGGCGCACGCCGACGCGCGATCCGGCCAGGGCCCGGCTGCCCATGACCAGGTCATGCGGTCCGCCGCGGGCCGCGGCCAGGAGCGACTCCACCTCGGCGATGGGGGTGGACAGGTCGGCGTCGGTGATGAGGGTCCACGGACGACGCGCGGCGGCGGCCCCCTCCCGCACCGAGAATCCCTTGCCGCGGTTGGGGCGACCGGTGAGCACCCGGTGAGGCGCCCCCTGGGCGGCGAGGATCTCCGCCGCCAGCCGGGCGGTGCCGTCCTGGCTGCCGTCGTCCACCACCAGGATCTCGGCTTGCCGGCCGCCGTCCCGCAGCCAGGCGCAGATGATCTTGAGGCTGTCGCCGATGCGCCCGGCCTCGTTGTAGGCCGGGATGACGATGGACAGTCCGCCCTCGGGGCCGGGGTTGTCGGGCATGGGACCCTGGCGGACCGGCGGCGCGGCTAGCGCTTGCCGGCGCCCTGCCCCGAGGCCGCGGCCGCCGGGGCCGGCTGCGCCGACCCGGGCGGCACACCGCCCTGCTCCAGATAGTCCTTGTACAGGACGATGGCGCCGTCCCGCACGATGAACGTGGTGGGTGAGGCCACCACGTCCCCCTCGTTGCCGAAGACGATGTTCCCGGTCACCCCCTGGTAGGAGGCCGAGGGGGTGCGCAGGGCGAGCTGGATGTCCCTGGAGTTGCGGTGGCCGACCTTCATGACCTGCACCAGGACCCGGATGGCGTCGTAACCGTAGGCGGCGTAGTCGTCGGGCTCCTGGCCGTTCTTGGCCTTGTAGTCCGCCTTGAACTCCTGAAGCTTCTCCGGGTCGCCGATGTGCCGCACGCTGGGGCGGGAGAACAGCACCCCCTGGCCGGCCGCGCCCGCTTCGGCCGGGAAGGTGGAGGTGAGGGATCCCGACGCCAGCAGCGGGGCCGTCACTCCGGCGGCGCGCAGCCCCTTCACCAGGCTCACGATGGCGCCCTGGTACCCGATGAGCATGACCCCCTCGGGCTGCAGGCCCCTGGTCTCCTCCACCATGGCACTGAAGTCGGTGTCGTCGGGCATGAAGTTCAGGACCTTGAGAACGTCCCGGTTCTTGTTGCGGCGGTAGCGCTCGATGAAGGCCTTCTTGTAGCCCGCGCCGTACTCGTCGGCCACGGAGATCACCACCAGCGTCTTGAGCCGCAGCTCGTCCGCCGCCAGGTCGGCCATGCGCGCTCCCTCCAGGGTGTCCGACGGGTAGACCCTGAGGAAGTAGGGGGACTTGCCGCTGAGGCTGGGCGAGCTGGACGCTGGCGAGATGAGGACCACCTTGGCGGGATCGGTGACCTCCTCCAGGATGGCCAGAGTCACCGTACTGGACATGGCCCCGATGATGGCGGGGACGCCGTGCTCCTCGATGAGCTTGCGCGCCGCCGCCTTCCCCTGCTCGGGATCGGTGCCGGTGTCCTCGTAGATCACCTTGACGGGCTGGCCGTCGATGCCGCCGTCCCGGTTGATCTCCTCCACCGCCAGGTCCATCCCCTTCCGCACCGACTCGCCGTACACGGCCCCGCGCCCGGAGAAGGGCAGGACCGCGCCGACGACAGGCTCACCCTGTCCGACGCATGCGCTGGAGGCCAGAAGGGCCAGGCCACCCAGCAGCACAGATGCCACCCGGCTGCGAACGCTCATGGTCTCTCACCTCTTGGATGCAGCAACGCTGAGACGCGTCGCGGCCTTGAGCAAGGACGCCCGGGCCCGGTCGGCGTCCACCTGGGGATCCCCCTGGCTGGAGAGGCGCTTCTGAGCCCGATCCTGGGCCGCCCTGGCCCTCTCCGTGTCGATCTCCTCGGCCAGCTCGGCGGTCTCGGCCAGCACCACCACCCGGTCGGGCAGGATCTCGGCGTAGCCGAGCGCCACGGCCATCTTCCCCTCGCGGCCGTTGCGCAGCCACGAAAGCACGCCCACGCCCAGCCCGGCCAGGACCGGCGTGTGCCCCGGGCGGACGCCCAGGTACCCCTCCGACCCGGGCAGGATGAGCTCGTCCACGTCCGACGACAGCACCAGCCGCTCGGGGGTGACCACGTCGAGATTGATCTTGCTGGGCAGCACGGGGCGCTCCGGCTCAGGCCGCTTCCTTGGCCTTGATCTCCTTGGCCCGCTCCAGGGCCTCCTCCATGGTTCCCACCATGTAGAAGGCCTGCTCGGGCAGGTCGTCGTACTTGCCGTCCACGATCTCCCGGAAACCCTGCACCGTGTCCTTGATGCTCACGTAGCGCCCGGGCAGGCCGGTGAACTGCTCGGCCACGAAGAACGGCTGGGACAGGAACTTCTGCACCTTCCGGGCCCGGGCCACGGTGATCTTGTCGTCCTCGGACAGCTCGTCCATCCCCAGGATGGCGATGATGTCCTGGAGCTCCTTGTAGCGCTGCAACACCCCCTGCACCGCCCGGGCGGTCTCGTAGTGATCCCGGCCCAGGATGCGGGGGTCCAGGATGCGGGAGGTGGAGGTGAGCGGGTCCACCGCCGGGTAGATGCCCAGCTCGAAGATCTGCCGGGACAGGGTGGTGGCGGCGTCCAGGTGGGCGAAGGTGGTGGCCGGCGCCGGGTCGGTGTAGTCGTCGGCTGGGACGTAGATGGCCTGGATGGAGGTCACCGATCCGGTCCTGGTGGAGGTGATGCGCTCCTGCAGCTCGCCCATCTCGCTGGCCAGGGTGGGCTGGTAGCCCACCGCCGACGGCATGCGGCCCAGCAGCGCCGAGACCTCGGAGCCGGCCTGTGTGAAGCGGAAGATGTTGTCGATGAACAGCAGCACGTCCTGGCCCTGATCCCGGAAGTGCTCGGCCACGGTCAGGCCGGTGAGGCCGACCCGCAGCCGGGCGCCCGGGGGCTCGGTCATCTGGCCGTAGATGAGGGACACCTTGGAGTTGCCCAGGGCGGAGCGATCCACCTTGGTCATGTCGAAATCGCCGGTCTCCTCCCAGTGCTTGTAGAAGGACTCGCCGAAGTCGATGACCTTGGACTCCACCATCTCCCGGAGGAGGTCGTTCCCCTCGCGGGTGCGCTCCCCCACGCCGGCGAAGACCGAGTAGCCGCCGTGCTTGAGGGCCACGTTGTTGATGAGCTCCATGATGAGCACGGTCTTGCCCACGCCGGCGCCGCCGAACAGGCCGGTCTTGCCGCCCTTCATGTAGGGCTCCACCAGGTCGATGACCTTGATGCCGGTCTCGAACATCTCGATCTCGGTGGACTGATCTTCGTAGGAGGGCGCCGGGCGGTGGATGGGCTCCACCTTCTCGGCCTGCAGCGGGCCCAAATTGTCCACCGGCGCTCCCAGGACGTTGATAACGCGGCCCAGGGTGGCCTTGCCCACCGGCACCGAGATGGGCCGGCCCAGGTCCTCCACGTCCATGCCCCGCTGCAGTCCCTCGGTGGGCTCCATGGCCACGGTGCGGACCCGGCCCTCACCCAGATGCTGGGCCACCTCGGCGGTGACGTCCACGGCCTCGCGGCCCTGGGCGGCGGCCTGGCGGATGCGCACCGCGTGGAGGATGGCCGGCAGGTGGCCGTCCCCGAAGGCCACGTCGATGACCGGTCCGATCACCTGGATGATCTTTCCCTTGGCTCCCATGCTCGTCTCCCTCGTCCTGTGCCGATCAGCCCAGCGCATCCGCGCCGGAGACAACCTCGATGATCTCCTTGGTGATGGCCGCCTGGCGAATGCGGTTCATCTGCAAGGTGAGCCGGTCGATGAGCTCGCCGGCGTTCTTGGTGGCCGCGTCCATGGCAGCCATGCGCGCGCCGTTCTCGGCGGCGTTGGACTCCAGCAGCGCCGCCCACAGTTGCACGTTCACGTGCCGGGGCAGCAGGTCGGCCAGGAGCTGCTCCGGCGCCGGTTCGAACAGGTACTCCAGCTCCCCCTCCTGGGGGGTGGCCTCGATGCGCTCCAGGGGCAGCAGGCGCTGCACCACCACCCTCTGCTGGATGACGCTCTTGAACTCGTTGAACACCACGTACACCGCGTCCAGGTTGCCGTCCACGAAGCGGTTGATGAGATCCTGGCCGATCTGACGCGCCCTGTCGAATCCGAAGTCCCGGAAGATGTCCTGGTAGGCCTTGGTGATGGGGTAGGGCCGCCGCTTGAAGAAATCCCGGGCCTTGCGGCCGACGATGTGCAGGCTCACATCCTGGCCGCGGCGCTCCTCCAGGAACGCCACCGCCCGCCGCATGATGTTGACGTTGAACGAGCCGCACCAGCCCCGGTCGGACGTCACCACCAGCAGCTCGATGTGATGGTCGCCGCGCTGCTGCAGGAGGGGGTGGCGGTTGGCGTCGGTGTGGCCGGCCAGCCGGGCCAGCACCTCCCGCATGCGGTGGGCGTAGGGCCGGGCTGCCAGGATCTGCTCCTGGGCCCGGCGCAGCCGCGCCGCCGCCACCACCTTCATGGCCCGGGTGAGCTGCTCGGTGTTCTTCACCGAGCGGATGCGGCGCCTGAGATCGCGGGTGCTGGGCAACTAGCTGGCCTCGCGCAGCCGCAGGAAGCCGTCCCGCACCTCGGTGGCGGCATCCACCAGCTTCTTCTTGAGGTCGTCGGGGAGCTTCCCCTTCTTCCCCTCCTCCAGGATGGCCTTGAGCAGGTCGGTGTGGGTGTTCTCGAACACCTCGTAGAGGCGTGCCTCGAAGGGGCGGATCTGATTCAGCTCCAGGGTGTCCAGCACGCCCGAGGTGGCGGCCACGATGATGAGCACCTGCTGCTCCACCGGCAGGGGGGCGTACTGATCCTGCTTGAGGATCTCCACCAGCCGCTGGCCCCGGGCCAGCTGCGCCTGGGTGGCCTTGTCCAGGTCCGAGGCGAACTGGGAGAAGGCCGCCAGCTCCCGGTACTGGGCCAGCTCCAGGCGCAGCGTCCCGGCCACGCCCTTCATCCCCTTGATCTGGGCGTTGCCGCCCACACGGGATACCGACAGGCCGGCGTTCACCGCCGGCTTGACGCCGGCGTGGAACAGGTCGGTCTCCAGGAAGATCTGGCCGTCGGTGATGGACACCACGTTGGTGGGGATGTAGGTGGAGATGTCGCCGGCCTGGGTCTCGATGATGGGCAGGGCCGTCAGGGAGCCGCCTCCCTTGGCCTGGCTCATCATGGCGGCCCGCTCCAGCAGCCGGCTGTGCAGGTAGAAGACGTCGCCGGGATAGGCCTCGCGGCCGGGGGGCCGGCGCAGGAGCAGCGAGATCTCCCGGTAGGCGGCCGCGTGCTTGGACAGGTCGTCATAGATGCACAGGGCGTGCTGGCCGTTGTCCCGGAAGTACTCGCCCATGGCGCAGCCGGCATAGGGTGCCAGGTACTGGAGGGGAGCCGGGTCCGAGGCCGCAGCGGAGACCACCACGCTGTGGGCCATGGCGCCGTACTCCTCCAGGGTCTTCACCACCTGGGCCACGGTGGAGGCCTTCTGGCCGATGGCCACGTAGATGCAGACCACCCCCGTGTCCTTCTGGTTGATGATGGTGTCCAGGGCGAGGGCGGTCTTGCCCGTCTGGCGGTCACCGATGATCAGCTCGCGCTGGCCGCGGCCGATGGGGATCATGCCGTCGATGGCCTTGATGCCGGTCTGCAGGGGGATCTTCACCGGCTGCCGGTCCACCACGCCGGGAGCGATGCGCTCCATGGGGAAGGCCTCGCCTGACTCCACCGGGCCCTTGCCGTCGATGGGCTGGCCAAGCGGGTTGAGCACGCGGCCCAGCACGGCCTTGCCCACCGGGACCTCCATGATGCGTCCGGTGCGCCGCACCTTGTCCCCCTCGGCGATGGCGGACGCCTCGCCCAGGAGCACGGAGCCCACGCTGTCCTCCTCCAGGTTCAGGGCCAGGCCTTTGACGCCATGAGGAAAATCCAGGAGCTCGCCGTACATGACCTTCTCCAGCCCGTTGATGCGGGCGATGCCGTCGCCCACCGAGTCGACGGTCCCCTCCTCGGCCACGTCCAGGCCGGAGGTGAACCCCTCGATCTCCTGCCGGAGAATCCGCGTGATCTCGCCTAGCTTGATATCCGCCATGGGACCGCTCACTCCCCCCTGAGGCGCTGGTGCAGCCGCTGGATCCGGCTGCGCAGGCTGCCGTCAAAGACCTCCGAACCGATGCGGGTGACCACCCCGCCGAGAATGTCCGGGTCGATGCGCGTGGTGAGCCGCACGGTGCGGCCGGTCATCTGCTCCAGGGACCGACGGTAGGCGTCGGTCCGCTCCTGCGGGATGGGCACGGCGGTGGTGACCTCCGCTCCCACGATCCGGCGCCGCTGGTCCACCAGCGTGGTGAACTGGGCGGCGACCTCGTCCAGCATGTCCAGGTCCCCCTCCTCGGCCAGCAGCACCAGCAGCCGTCGGCACGCAGGGTGCAGGTCGGCGGCGCCGAACGCCTTCTCGGCCGCCTCCCGGCGCCGGGCCGAGGGCATGGCTGACGCCAGCAGGCCGCGGCCGAGCACCGGATCGCCCGCGAGCAGATCACGGACCTGGGTCAGCTCTCCCTGCGCGCGGATCAGATCCGCGTCATCGGAGAGAACGTCCGCCAGCGCCCTGGCATAGCGGACGGCCATGGTGCGGTTGCCCATCGGGACCTCTTCGGAAACCGGCTGCTGCTGAGACTTCGGGCCGCTTTGAGAGTCGTGAAAACTATCACGGGCCCCGGGATGGGTCAAGGTAAATATCCGTCTCTAGGGGCCTTGCCGCTCGCCGCCGGGCCCGCCGGGGGACGCCGGTCCGGCCCCTCCACCGGTGGCGTCCGAGCCTTCCTGCTCCCCCCCGGATCCGCCCTCGCGGCGCATGCCATCCCCCGCCGCCGAGATCATGTGCAGCTCGCCCTCGAACACTCCCCCCTCGGCGATCTGGACGGCCGGCGCGGCGGCGTACAGCTCCCCTTCCACGCGGCCCCCCGGCAGGATCTCCACCGTCTTGTCCACGGCGATGCGGCCGGTGACGGTGCCGTGGACCTGCAGCGAGCCGACGATGATCTCCGCGTCCACGCGCCCCCCTTGCCCCACCACCAGCGTGTCGTACGACTCCACCCGGCCGCGCAGCACCCCGTCCACGCGCAGCAGGCGGTTGAAGCGGACGGTCCCCTCCACCTCCATCCCCTGCCCGATGAAGCCGTTCATCTCCAGGGCGCCGCCGAGCTTGAGAATCATGACCCGGCCTTCTCCCGGCCCAGCGGCGGCCCGCCGGGAAGCGAGACGCGGCTCGCCGCCGCGGCCGGGGGCGGCGCCGTGCGGCCGGCCCGCTCCAGCGCCTCGAACAGCCGCTGCAGCTCGGCGGCGCTGGTGTAGGTCACGGCGATGCGCCCCTTGCGGGGGCTGCCGGAGATGCGCACCTCAGTCCCCAGGGCACGCTTGAGCCGTTCCTCGGCGGCGCGCACGTTGGGGTCCTGGCGGCGGGCGCGAGTCCCGGCGCCGTCGCCCGGCTCGTGCGCCTGTTCGCGCCCGGCAGCCACCAGCGCCTCGGTGTCGCGCACCGAAAGGGAGCGCGCGATGACCTTCTCGGCCAGGGCGCGCTGGCGCGCAGCGTCAGCCACGCCAGCCAGGGCACGGGCGTGCCCCATGGTCAGCCGCCCGGCCTTTAGATGCTCCCGGATGGTCGCATCTAAGTCCAATAATCTCAGTATGTTAGAGATATATGGCCGGCTCTTTCCCAGACGCGCTGCCAGCTCCTCGTGGGAGAGATCGAACTCGTCCACCAGGAGCCGGTACGCCTGCGCCTCCTCCAGCGGGTTGAGCTCCTGGCGCTGCAGGTTCTCGATGAGGGCCAGCTCCAGGCGGCGCCCCTCGTCGGCGTCCCGGATGAGGGCCGGGATCTTCTTGAGGCCCGCCTGCATGGCAGCCCGCCAGCGCCGTTCGCCGATGATGAGGCGGAACCCCTCCCCTTCCCGGGCCACCACCACCGGCTGCAGCAGGCCGTGGGCACGGATGGAGCCGGCCAGCTCCTCCAGCGCCTCGGCGTCGAAGCTCTTGCGCGGCTGGTCGGGGTTGGGGTGGACGAGCCCCACGTCGATCTGCAGGACGCCGGCGGCGCCGGAGATCGGCGCGTCGGGTATGAGGGAGGAGAGCCCCTTACCGAGGGCTTTTCGCTTGTTCATGACGCAGCACCTCCACGGCCAGGGCGAGGTAGGCCTCCGAGCCCTTCGATCGGACATCGTACAGCATGATCGGCTGGCCGAAGCTGGGAGCCTCGCTGAGCCGCACGTTGCGCGGGATGATCGTGTCGAAAACCTTTTCTTTGAAGAAGT
The DNA here is from genome assembly GCA_041580435.1 of Candidatus Polarisedimenticolia bacterium. GTDB lineage: Bacteria > Acidobacteriota > Polarisedimenticolia > SMYD01 > SMYD01 > JBFGDW01. The sequence goes on from JBFGDW010000003.1 coordinate 23,479, forward strand.
TACGGACTTCCTCCACCACCTGGCGCGCCAGGTTGGTGCGCTCGTCGAACATGGTCAGGAGGATCCCCTCGATCTCCAGGGCGGGGTGGACGGCCGCCCGGATCCGGTCCAGGGTCCCCATCATCTCGGAGATCCCCTCCAGCGCCAGGTACTCGCACTGCACCGGGATCAGCACCGAGTCGGCTGCGGCGAGGCCGTTGAGGGTCAGCAGCCCCAGTGAAGGGGGACAGTCGATGAGGATGAAACGGTGCGCGTCGCGGAGGCGCTCCAGCCGGTTCCGGAGGAGGAACTCCCTCCCCTCCTCCTGGGCCATCTCCACCTCGAGACCCACCAGATTGCGGTCGGCCGGGATGATGGAGAGCCGCTCGGTGCTGACCGGCCGGACCACCTCGGCATCCCCGGCGGCGCCGGTGAGCCACTCGTAGGTCCCGGGGCGGCCCTCCTCACGGGACAGGCCCACACCGCGGGTGGCATTGGCCTGCGGGTCCAGGTCCAGGAGGAGGGTGGGCTCCTCGGCCAGGGCCAGCGCGGCGGCAAGATTGACGGCTGTGGTGGTCTTGCCAACGCCCCCCTTCTGGTTGGCGATGGCGATGATCCGTCCCAAGGGCTTCCCCGCGGCCGGGCGGGCGCCGGCCGGGGGAATCTACCATACGCCCGGAGGTTCCACGTGGAACGGGTGGATTCAGGAGGCCACGGTGACCTGGACCCTGCGGGGCTTGACCTTCTCCGCCTTGGGCAGCCGGACCGTGAGCACGCCGTGGCGCAGCTCACCGGTGATCTTCTCGTGGTCCACCTGGTCGCTCAGCTGGAACTGCCGGTGGAAGCTCACCAGGCCGAACTCACGGTAGACCGGGTCATCCCCACGCTGGGGGGTGGTCCGCCCCTGGATGGTCAGCAGGCCGTCGTCGACCCGGACATCCACGCCGTCCTGGCCCACACCTGGCAGGTCCACCAGGACGACCAGGTCGTTCTCGGTCTCGTAGATGTCCACCGGAGGGGTCAGATAGCGCCCCTCCTCACGGGTGGCGGGGGCCGCGGTGGCGGCGGTCCCGGCCGGGCTCTCGGTCATCTCGGTTCTGGTTGCAGTGGCATTGGGCATCGCTGGTCTCCTTCGGGGTCAGGCCACCGTGACGGGGATCGACTTGGGCCGGGACTTCTCGGCCTTGGGCACCGAGATGCTCAGGATCCCGTCGCGGTAGCGGGCGGCCACGCCGTCCCGGTCGATCTCGCCGGGCAGGTTGATGGTGCGCTGGAAGTGGCCCGTGGCCCGCTCCACCCGGTGCCAGCGCTCGGCGGGAATCTGGTCCAGGCCGGTCTTCCGCCCGGACAGGGCGATCTGGCTGCCGGTCACCGAGATCTCGATGGCGTCTGGATCCAGGCCGGGAGCCAGGCAGTCGACCCGATAGCGCTCCGGGTCATCATGGATGTTCACCAGCGGGTAGGCGCGGGGCGCCTCGGCGGGCAGGAAGGCCACGCCGAAGCTAGGCAGGTCCCCCCGGCCGCTCCGCGTCCCTCCCAGCACCCGATCGAGGTCCCGGCGCAGCCGGTCCATTTCCTCGAAGACAGTCCACACTCCACCATTCATGAGAGGTCTCCTTCCCAGGCAGTTCTCGGCGCTCCCGGCCGGCCAGCGGCTCAGGCGCCAGGCGGCGGGATGTCCTTGTTTTAAGACCGGCCCCCGGCCCCTGTCAAAAAGGGGTGGGAGAGGAGGACCGCCAGACCAGCAGGCGCCCGGCCGCCCCGGAGATGAGGGGCTCGTCGGCCACCAGGGTGAGCCCGGCAGGGGAGAGGCCGCTCAGCCGGTTAGCCTCGTCCTGCCCGGGGTACAGGACCAGAACGAGATCCTCTCCATGGGAGACCTGGCTGTCTCCTGATGAGATTGAGGCGGCCTCCAGCAGAAGATCCGCCGCAGCGGCGGCGCGCGAGGTCAGGATCCGCCCCCCCAGCCCGGCCAGGTCGGCGGCATTCTCCAGGCGGCGGTGCTCCACGACCACCTGCCCCAGGGCGAGCACCCGTGCCGCCTCCCGCAGGAAGGCCGCCTTGCGGGTGGAACCCTCCACCAGGATGCAGCGCCGCTCGCGGTCGGCCAGCGCCCAGATCAGGCCCGGGAAGCCGCCCCCCGCTCCCACATCCACCACCGGGCCGGGGCCGCGCAGGTGGGGGAGGGCCTGCAGCGACTCGAGCTGGTGGCGGAGCAACCCCTCGGGCCGGGCATCGTCGGTGGACACGAGCCCGGCGGTGGGGTTCCAGTCGAGGAGCAGATCCCGGTGCGCCAGCAGCGCCTCCAGGAGATCCGCGTCAGGCCCGAGCCCCAGGTCGCTCAGCCCGCGCCGCAGGCGCGCCCGCAGGTCCATGCTCTTGCCCCTTCCCGCGCCGCAGCGCCACGCGCACCGCGGCCAGCGCCGCGGGCGTCACCCCCGAGATGCGCGCTGCCTGTCCCAGGCTCTCCGGCCGCACCTGGGTCAGCTTCTCCACCACCTCGCGGGACAGCCCGCCCACCACGGCGTAGTCGAAGCCGGCCGGGATGCGTCGCCTCTCGTCGCGCGCCACCCTGCGTGCCTCGGCCAGCTGCCGGCGGATGTAGCCGGCGTACTTCACACGCCCCTCCAGGTGGCGCACCGCCCGCGGGGTGAGCGGGGGAGGCGCCGGCCCGGAGCCATCCAGCGCCGCGCGCCGCAGCTCGGCCAGCACCTCGCCGGCTGTCGTCCCGGGCTGGCGCAGGCGGGCCAGGAGCGGTGCGCTGCCGCCTGGCGCGGGTCGTCTCGTTCTCGCTAAGTTATTGATAACCATGGAGATACCTCTTTTTTCCCGGAGCACCGCGCGGGCCTCCTCCGGCGGGACCAGCCCCAGCCGCGCGCCCGCAGCCGACAGGCGGTAGGGGGCCGAGTCGATCCCCAGCATCAGCCGGTACTCGGCACGGGAGGTGAACATACGGTAGGGCTCGCGCGTGCCCCGCGTGATGAGATCGTCCACCAGGACCGCCATGTACGCCTGGTGCCGTCCCAGTCGCAGCGGTGGGCGTCCTTGCACCGCCAGCGCGGCGCTCGCGCCGGCCCAGAACCCCAGCGCCGCCGCCTCCTCGTAGCCGGTGGTGCCGTTGATCTGCCCCGCCAGGTACAGCCCGGGGAGGCGGCGCGCCTGCAGCGCGCCGTCCAGCTCGGTGGGATCGACGTAGTCGTACTCGATGGCGTAGCCGGGGCGCACCACCCGCGCCTCCTCCAGGCCGGGGATGGCATGGACCAGGGCCACCTGCAGCTCCTCGGGGAGGCTGGTGGACAGCCCGTTGACATAGATCAGATCGGTGTGGAGCCCCTCCGGCTCCAGGAAGAGCTGGTGGCGCACGCGATCCGGAAAGCGGACCACCTTGTCCTCGATGGAGGGACAGTAGCGTGGGCCGGTGGAGGTGATGGCGCCACTGAAGAGGGGAGACCGGCTCAGGCCGTCGCGGATGACGGCGTGCGCCTCGGGACTGGTGTAGGCGATGTGGCACGGCCGCTGCGGCAGCGCCGGCGCGGTGGTGCCGGCGTGGAAGAAGACCGGCTCCTCGTCGCCGGGCTGGGACGCGAAGCGGCGAAAGTCGATGGTCGCGCCATCCAGGCGCGGGGGAGTGCCGGTCTTGAGCCGCCCCATGCGGAAACCCATCTTCTCCAGACGCTCCGCCAGGGCCATCGCCGGCGGCTCGCCGTGGCGCCCCGCCGCGATCTGCCGGGACCCCACGTGGATGCGGCCGCGCAGGAAGGTGCCGGTGGTGAGGACCACCGCCGGCGCGCCCAGGCGGCGCCCGTCGGCCAGGACCACGCCGGCGGCACGGCCGCCCGCCACCAGCAGGTCGTCCACCATCCCCGCCACCAGGGTCAGGCCCGGGCGCCCGTTCAGGAGCGCCGTCATCTCGCGCTCGTACGCCGCCCTGTCGGCCTGGGCGCGCGGGGCTCGCACGGCCGGCCCCTTGCTTCGGTTCAGCAGCCGGAACTGGATGCCGGCCCGGTCGGCCACGCGGCCCATGATGCCGCCCAAAGCGTCGATCTCCCGCACCAGGTGCCCCTTGGCGAGGCCGCCCACCGCCGGGTTGCAGGACATCCTCCCCAGCGCCCCGGTGTCGGTGGTGACCATCGCGGTGGCGAGCCCCATGCCGGCGGCGGCGGCGACCGCCTCGCAGCCGGCGTGGCCGCCGCCCACCACGATCACGTCGAACTGGCCCATCCCGCGTCGTCCCCGTCCCGGCTCACTTGCCGATGCAGAAGGTGGAGAAGATGCGATCGTACACCTCCTCGAGATCGCCGCGGCCGGTGAGCGCCGCCAGCGCCGCCAGGGCCTGGCCCAGGTGAACCGCCACGATCTCCTCACCAGCGCCGGCCCCGGCCTGCCGACGCGCCCCGGCCACGGCGTCCCGCGCCTCCTGCAGGCAGGTCTTCTGCCGCAGGCGGCTGACCAGGGGCGGCTGCGCCCGGTCCCAGCCTGGCGCCAGCAGCGCCAGGGCCCGCCGGCGCAGCTCGTCCAGCCCCGCTCCGGTGCGCGCCGAGATGGGGAGCCAGCCGGCCTCGGGACCGCCGCCCACCTGGCTGCCCCCAGGATCAGGGGCAGCCGGGATCTCCGCGGCGGCGTCCTCCGGCGCGAGCAGGTCGATCTTGTTGAGCGCCGGAAGCATCGGCGGCGCTCCAGGGGGAGGGGAGGGAGGTGGCCCGGCCAGCGCGGCGGCGGTGGCGGCCGAAGCGTCGGCGAGCCAGATCACCAGATCGGCCCCGGCGCGCTCGTCCGCTCCCCGGCGCTGCCCCTCGGCCTCCACCGGGTCGAGGGGCAGGCCCTCGCCAGCGGTGTCCACCAGGGTCACGGGCAGGCCGTCCCACTCCACCTCCGCCTCGATGTAGTCCCGGGTGGTTCCCGGCGCGGCGCTGACGATGGCCCGCTCCCGGCCCAGGAGGGCGTTCAACAGGCTCGACTTGCCGGCGTTGACCGGTCCTGCCAGCACGACCCTGGCGCCCCGGGCCAGTGTCATCCCGGCATCGGCTGCCGCCAGCAGGCGTGACAGATCGGCCTCGGCCGATGCCATGGCGGCATTCAGCTCGGTCTGCGACAGGAAGTCCTCCGACTCGGTGGCGGAGAACTCGATGCTCCCCTCCAGCCGCGCCAGCCACTCCACCAGCAGCACACGGGCGGGCTCCACCGCCCGGGCCAGGGCACCGGTCTGCTGCTGGTGCGCCACCCGGGCCTGGTGGGCCGTGCGGGCCCGGATGAGGTCGTCCACCGCCTCGGCCTGGGCCGCGTCGAGCCGGCCGGCGAGAAAGGCCCGGTAGCTGAACTCGCCGGGGAGCGCCAGGCGCGCCCCTGCGGCGACGGCGCTCTCCAGGAAGCGGGCCAGCACCGGCGGGCTGCCGTGGAGGGTGATCTCGGCCAGGTCCTCCCCGGTGGGGCTCGATGCCGCCGGGAAGAAGACCAGGACGCCATGATCCAGCGGCACTTCCTGCACAGCCAGCTCCGGACGGTGCGCGCCGGTGCCCGGTCCCGCAGGCGGGTCAGCGGGAGGCGCGGCCGCGCCGGCCAGGTCCAGCGCCGTGCCGCTGACGGCGAGGCGCGCCAGCGGGAAACCGGGATCCGCGCGCCAGGGCCGGAAGAGGCGGGGGATGAGGCGCCGGACGCCGGGCCCGGAGAGGCGGACGGTGCCCAGCGCCCCCCGCCCGGGCGGCGTGGCCACCGCCACGATGGTGTCGCCGCTCTCTGGACGTCCGGCGCCGCTCACCTAGGCCTTGCGGCCCGCCGC
>JBFGDW010000004.1:0-28212 GCA_041580435.1 Candidatus Polarisedimenticolia bacterium
ATGGAGTTCTTGTTGGCGCCCACGGTGCCATCGGAGCCGAGCCCGTAGAAGACGGCGGCCACCACGTCGGGGTCCTCGGCGGCCGGCCCGGACGCCACATCCAGGGACGTGTGAGTGACGTCGTCCACGATCCCCACGGTGAAGTGGTTGCGCGGCTGCTCCCGGCCCAGCTCGTCCAGGACCGCCTGCACCATGGCGGGCGTGAACTCCTTGGAGGAGAGCCCGAAGCGGCCGCCCACCACCCGGGGCGGGTGCGCCATGGGGAGGCGGCCGGCGGCGGCGGCTTCCTGCACGGCGGCCACCACGTCCAGGTAGAGGGGCTCCCCCACCGAGCCCGGCTCCTTGGTGCGGTCCAGCACCCCCAGGGCGCGGACCGAGGCCGGCAGCGCCGAGGCCAGCGACTCCAGGTGGAAGGGGCGGTAGAGGCGCACCTTGAGCACCCCCACCCGCTCGCCGGCGGCGGCCAGAGCCTCCACCGTCTCCTGAGCGGTCTCGGCGCCGGAGCCCATGAGGACCACCACCCGCTCGGCCTCGGGGTGGCCGGCATAGTCGAACAGCCGGTAGCGGCGCCCGGTGCGGGCCGCGAACCGCTCCATGGCGCCGGCCACCACCCCCGGGCAGGCCAGGTAGAAGCGGTTGGCGGCCTCCCGGGCCTGGAAGAAGGTGTCCGGGTTCTGGGCCGTGCCCCGCAGCACGGGGCGGTCGGGAGTGAGGGCCCGCCCACGGTGGGCGGCCACGGCCTCCGGGTCCAGCAGGGCGCGCAGGTCGTCGTCCGCGAGGACGTGGATCTTGGCCACCTCGTGGGAGGTGCGGAAGCCGTCGAAGAAGTGGAGGAACGGGACGCGGCTCTCCAGCGTGGCCATCTGGGCGATGCAGGCCATGTCGTGGGCCTCCTGCACCGAGCTGGATGCCAGCATGGCGAAGCCGGTCTGCCGGCACGCCATGACGTCGGAGTGATCCCCGAAGATGGACAGGGCGTGGGTGGCCACCGCCCGCGCCGCCACGTGGATGGTGCAGGCCGTCAGCTCCCCGGCCAGCTTGTACATGTTGGGGATCATCAGGAGCAGCCCCTGGGACGCGGTGAAGGTGGTGGCCAGGGCGCCGGCCTGCAGGGCCCCGTGCAGGGCGCCGGCCGCCCCGGCCTCGGACTGCATCTCCACCACGTCGGGTACGGCTCCCCACAGGTTGGGCTGGCCCCGGGAGGACCACTCATCGGCCAGCTCGCCCATGGACGAGCTGGGGGTGATGGGGTAGATGGCACAGACCTCGCTGAGCCGGTAGGCCACCGAGGCGACGGCCTCGTTGCCGTCCAGGGTCTTCATGGCCGTCCCGGCGCGCCGGCCTGCCGCGCCCGATCCACCTGCCGGATCTTCAGCCAGAGGGCCGCCAGGACCAGCGCCACCAGGATGAGGGACACCGCCAGCCCCTTGCGCCGGAACTGGAGCTCCGCCAGGGCGTCCTCTCCCGCCTGGAGTGCCGTGGCCGCCACCTCCATCCCCTCGCCGGTGCGGGCCAGGAGCTGGTCGGGGTCGAAGGAGTGGATCAGCGCCCGGGACTCGATGGCGGCGGTGGTTCCATTGCTGCGCAGCTCGAACACCGGCCCCGACACCTCCATGCCGGCGTGCTCGGCCCGTTGCAGCAGCGATGCCGAATCCCTGAGGGCGCGGTCCAGGCCGGTGAGGGCCTCGTACATCCGCTCGCTGGCCTCGTCGCAGGGGTCGCCGGGGCTGTGGCACTGGAGGCAGGTGGAGCCGGCCACCGCGTCCACCCGGGCCCCCGGCCGGTCGTGGATCTCCAGGCTGTCCAGGCCCTGGCTGGCGCGCACTTCCAGGTCCAGGCGCAGGGAGTCGCCCCCCTTCACCGGCGAGCCGCTGAGGGGCTGGATGGTGAGGGTGGCGGAGAGCGGGCCGGCCTCGGCCTGGCGCGGCTCCAGGCTCGCCTCTCCCGGCCGCACGGTGGCATCCAGGCGCAGGGGCTCCCCCCCGCCGGCCGCGATCTCCACATGGTGGGCGAGTCCCTCGTCGTCGGCCTCGGTGTGGGGCCGCAGCACCACCCGCCAGCTGGCGGTGAGAGGCGCTCCGGCCTCCATGCGCGCCAGCCTGGCGGTGAAAGGCTCCGCCGAGACGATCTCGCCGGCGGAGATGGACGGCGCCGACTTCCCGTGGAACAGCTCGGGGGTGGGATGGAGGATCCGGTGCTGCCCGTGGCAGACGATGCACTCGGACATCTCCATGGAGTCGAACAGCTCCTTCTTGAAACTGCCCCGGAACAGGGTCGCCTCGCGGCCGTGGCACTGTCCGCAGACGTTGGCCACCGAGGTGACCCCCGGCGGCGCCGCGCCGTGGTTGCCGTGGCAGTCGTTGCAGGCGGGGGCCGCCAGGTCGCCCCGGATGAGAAGGGCGTCAGCGTGCGTGCTGTCCATGTAGCTCTCGTGAACGTCGATGGGCAACCCGTAGGGATCCATGACGGCGGCGTCGCTGTGGCAGGTGGCGCAGGTGGCCGGGACGTTGCTGGCATAGGCCGGCGACGCCGGGCTCTTCACCGACCGGATGCCGTGGACCCCGTGGCAGTCGCTGCAGGTGGCGGGCACCGGATCCCCGGCCTGGTTGGCCCTGCCGTGGGCGCTGGTGAGGTACTCGGCGAACTGGTCCACCCGCGCCTGGGGGTTGAACTGCTTCATGTAAGTGGCGTCGGAGTGGCAGCGGGCGCAGGTGGCCGCCAGCTGGAGCCGGTCGGGAGCCGGCATGAAGCCGGTCTCCGGCGCCATGGACCGCAGGTCCTCGGCCAGGGCCGGGGAGGGGTCGCCTCCATGGCAGCCCACGCAGCCCAGGCCGGCGTCCTTGTGGACATCGCCGGCGTTCCAGGCGGCCACCGGCGCACCCAGGTGGTCCGGGAGGTTGGCATGGCAGGTGATGCACGCCGAGCCGGATCCGCGGGCCGGGCTCTCCTGGGCCCTGGCGGCGGCCGGAGCAAGCATCAGGAGGAGGGCGACGGACGCGACGGGGTGCCTCATGGTGTCTCCTCTCCGCGTCGGGCGAGCCAGCGCCCGGCGGCCCAGGGGCCCAGGATGATGATGACCGCGGACCAGACAGGCCACCAGGCGTGGTAGCCCACGGCTGTCATCACCACCATGAAGACCAGGGCCACGGCCCCGGCCAGGGTGAACAGGGGGCTACGGCCCCGGCGGATGGCACCCCGATCCAGGAAGGGGACCAGCAGCGCCAGGAGGCCGGCCAGGCCGAACCCCAGGATGGCCAGGGCCTCGTTCTCGATGCCCAGGAACTTCCCCCCCGGGATGAACTTGAGGGTCTGGAACATGAACATGAAGTACCACTCGGGGCGGATGTCGGCCGGCGCCGGGGCGAAGGGGTCGGCCTTGGCGCCCAGCTCCCAAGGGAACAGCGCCGCCAGTGCGGCCAGCACGCCCAGGGCCAGCGTCCAGCCCACCAGGTCCCGCAGGAGAAAGTCGGGGACGAAGGGCATCTGCCGGCGCGCTCCACCGCGCCGCTCCACCGAGGGCGGCACGCTCATGCCGTGGCGCTGGATCAGGAGCAGGTGGACCAGCAGCAGCACCGTGGTGATGGCGGGCAGGATGGCCACGTGCCAGCCGTAGAAGCGGGACAGGGTCCCGCCGGTGACGTGATCGCCGCCCCGCAGGAAGCGGACGATGAAGCCGCCCATCAGTGGCACCGAGCCGGCGATGTCCGTCCCCACCCGGGTGGCGAAGAAGGCCAGCTCGTTCCAGGGCAGCAGGTAGCCCGAGAAGCCGAACCCCATGGCCAGCGCCAGGAGGACGAAACCCGACACCCAGGTGAGGTCCCGGGGCGGCCGGTAGGCCTTGAGGAAGAAGACCGAGAACAGGTGGACGAAGGCCGCCCCGATCATCAGGTTGGCGGACCAGGAGTGGATGGAGCGCACCAGCCAGCCGAAGGGGACCTGGGTGACGATGAACTGCACCGACTCGTAGGCCTCGGCGGCGGAGGGCCGGTAGTAGAGCATGAGCAGGATGCCTGTGGCCACCTGCACCATGAACAGGAACAGCGTCATCCCCCCGAAGTAGTACCAGAGGGTGTGGCGGTGCACGGGCACGTGCTTCTCGTCCACCGGCTTCCTGAGGGCCGTCAGGCCCAGGCGGTGGTCCAGCCACTCCCACAGGGTGGAGCGGGGCGCGGCCATCACGCCTTCCGCACGAAGAGGTCCTCGCCGTCCACCTCCACGGTGTAGGCCTCCAGCGGCGCCGGCGGCGGCCCCTCCACCACGCGCCCGCCCAGGTCGTACCAGCCGTTGTGGCAGGGGCACCACAGGCGCTTGGACTCGCCGTGGAACTGGACGGTGCACTCCAGGTGGGTGCAGGTGGCGGCGAAGGCCTTGTAGTCGCCGCTGGGGGTCTGCAGGATGATCCCGGGCTCGGCGCCGAAGGGGAAGAGCTTCCACTTCTTCTGGGCCAGCTCGCTCACGGTGCCGGCCAGGACCCGGTCCCGCACCGCCTCGGGGATGCGCGGCGGGCTCACGAAGCGCATGATGGGATAGAACACGGCCCCTGCCAGGGCGGTCAGGGACACGCCCAGAAAGCCGTTGACGAAGCCGCGCCGTGGGAGCGCCTTCTTGTCATCCATTGGGTTCAGCCTCCGGTCGAATGACACGCTTCTCGGAGACGAAGGTGAGGAACGTGCGGTCCTCCTCCGTGCCCCGGGGAGCGTGTTCGTAATGCAGGCGGACGGCCAGGTAGGCGGTCACCCTGGCCGGGAGTGGAAAGCGGAAGGTCTCGATACGGCGCTCGTCGGCCTGGATGCGGGTGTCTGGCCCGGGCTTGACCCCCGAAGCGAAGAAGCCGCTGTCGCGCACGATGGGCTTGCCGGCGGCGTCCAGGAAGGAGCGCTCGTAGGTGCGGGTCTCACGGAACGACTTGCCGTCTCCGGTCTCCAGGCTCACCTCCAGGATGACACGGCGCCCGGGCATGCCGGTGGGCACGGCGTGGCCCGCGCCCCGGTTGGTGAGGGCGATCCGCAGGGCCAGCTCGTCTCCCTGGCGCTCCGGGGCCAGGGCGACCCCCAGGGCCCGGTGGAGCTGCTCCAGGGAGTGGCCGCCCGGGACCTCGTGGAGGTTCACCTGGGCGCGCTCCACCCGCTGGACCCGCGGGTCCACCACGTTGGCCTTGGTGAGGCCCATGTGACAGCTCTGGCACGAGACGCCGTCCTCGGCGGCCTTGCTGGCCTTCCACTCGCTGTAGGTGCTCATGATGACCGTGCCTTCCCCGTTGACGTACTGATGGCACGGGGCGCACACGGGAGAGGTCTCGTGGAGGGGCGAGTAGGCCACGTCGTGGGCCGTGGAGGCGGCGTCCTGGATGGGGCCGCGCTTCACGGTGCTGATGCGGACCACCGCCTCCACGCGGCTGTCGGTCTCCTTGACCTCGATGATGCTGTGGCAGTAGTCGCACCCCACCCCCTCCCAGGTGATCTTGCTCGCCAGGGCGAGATCCCGGGTCACCTCGGCCAGGGGGGCGTGGCAGCCCAGGCAGGTGCGCCGCACCTCGGGCTTCTCCCGGGCCTCGGTGTCGCGCAGGGCCTCCAGGAAGACCGGATCCTCCATGGCGATGGCGTGGGCCGAGTTGCGCCACATGCGGTAGATGTCCCGGTGGCAGTTGCCGCACAGGTGGCTGGGCGTGGGCTCGCCGGACGCGGTGGTCACGGCGGCGGCGGACAGGGAGGGGGAGGCCGGTGCCAGGGCTCCGGTCAGGGCGAGGGCGGCAACGGGGATCCCCAGGGCCGCCGCCGCGGCGAGGATGGCTCTCAGGCGTGCCACGGACGACCTCCTTTCTGGCCGGAGCGGTTCGGGAACGCGGCGCCGGGAGCCGAAGACGGTAACGCCGCGACACAGCGGTGACAATGATAACGGGTGGATGAACAGGACAGTTTTGGTCCGGTCCAGGCAGGCGCCTGGAAGCCGCCGCCTGCTAGCATGAGTCGAACCCTACGGGAGAACGACATGAAGAAACTCGTCACCTGGACACTGACTGCCCTGTTCGCCGGTCTCGTCGTCGTCGCTCCGCTCGTGGCGGAGGAGGGCGAGTCCGGCCAGGCCCTATACGACAAGAAGTGCGCCATGTGCCACGGCAAGGACGGCGTCGCCAAGAAGATGGCCGAGGGCTCCGCCAACCTCAACGATCCCGAGTGGCAGAAGGCGGCCTCCCTGGAGTCCATCATCGAGGTCATCGCCAAGGGCAAGGGCAAGATGCCCAAGAGCGAGGGCAAGCTCACCGATGACCAGATCAAGGCCGTGGCCGAGTACGTCAAGACGCTCAAGTAGCCTCCGCAGGATCGGTGCCTGCCGCCGGGGCCCGCTCCAGGGCCCGGGCGGCAGGCGACCTCCCCGTCAGCCAGGCCCGGTCCATGGGGTAGACCACCGGGTCGAAGATCACGAAGTAGAAGTGCCAGACCAGGATGGCGAGGCTTGCCAGGATGGCCTCGTAGAGGTGCACCACCGTGGCCAGGTCGGCCGTCCCCGCCGGCAGGTAGCGCAGGGTGAAGTCCTCGAACCAGAGCAGGAAGCCGCTCACCGCCATGACCAGGCTGCCCCAGATGAGGGCCAGGTACTCCATCTTCTCGGCGTAGCCCAGGGCCGGGGATGCGGGCGGCTGGGGCCGGCGGCCCAGGAAGTAGCGAATCCTCTCCTTGAGCTCCACGGCGTCGTGGCGTCCGGGCACCATCTGCCGGATGCAAGTGCGGGCGCGCCGGTCCACCAGCAGGTGCACGGCGTGAAATGCCAGCGCCGCCAGCATGACCAGGGCCGCCGTGCGGTGCAGGTACCCGCGGAGGCCCAGGCTCTCCTCCCAGCGTAGCAGCGGCCGGGCCCACCAGGCCTCGGGATAGGTGAGGGCGAAGCCGGTGTACACCAGGGCCACGAAGCTTCCGGCCATGAGGATGTGGGCGATGCGGAAGCCCATGGACATCCGCTCGGGAAGCTGGGCGTCGTCCATCTTGGGCCGTGCGGGCGGGGTCAGCATCTTGCGCAGCAGGTCCATCCCGTTGTGCAGGAGCATGCCGCTCACCGTGAGCACGATGAGCCAGAGGTAGGCCAGGCGGACGTAGTAGGCCGCGGGGTTGGCCCCCTTCTCCGTGGGCTGGACGTGCACCGGCCCGATGGAGGTGCGGGCCAGGGCGCCAGGATGGCACTTGCCGCAGGTGGCGGGCAGGTTGGCCGGGTGCACCGTGGAGCGCGGATCCGAGGAAGGGAGCACGTCGTGGACACCGTGGCACGACCCGCAGTTGGCCACCGTCTGGACTCCCGAGCGGCTGGCCAGGCCGTGGTAGCTGTCCTGGTAGGCCGGCACCTTGGACTCGGGCAGGCCGAACTTCCGCGCCAGGCGCAGGTCGCCATGGCATCGGCCGCATGTCTGCTTGGGGATGTTCGTGGCGTAGACCGGCGAGCCCTTCTCCGCCGGCGACAGGATGCGGTGCTCGCCGTGGCAGTCGGTGCATACCGGCGATTCACGGATGCCCAGGGCGTGGGCCTGGCCATGGATGCTCTCGGCGTAGACGGCGGCGATCTCCTGGTGGCACGCGCCGCAGGTGTCCTGGACGCGGGCGTGGTTCACCTGGGACGCCGGGTCGGCCGCCGGCCGGATGTCGTGGCTGCCGTGGCAGCTGGTGCAGTCGGCCGACATGCGTCCGGCCTGCAGGGCCCGCCCGTGAACGCTGGCCTGGTAGGCCTGGATGGGCTGGACCAGACGCAGCCGGTAGCGGTGGGCCATCTCCGGATTGGCATGGCACGCGCCGCAGGTCCCGGGCAGGCGGGCAGGGTGGACCGGCGAGGCGGGATCCGTGGAGGGCAGCAGACCGTGCACCTGTCCGTGGCAGAGGGAGCAGGAGACGGCCCCGCCGTTGAGGTCCTCGAAGCTGGGGCCATGGATGCTGGCGCCGAACGCCTCCACGGCCTCGGCGTGGCACAGGGCGCAGTCCACCCGTGAGGGGTCATCCCCGTGGGGAAACTCGGCCGCGCCGGCGTGGCAGTCGGTGCACTCCAGGATGGCATGCACCCCGGCCGGCTCGGCCTCGTGGCTCAGCTCATGACAGTCCATGCACGGTGTCTCACCCGCCCGGGGGGGGCTGGCAGGCGCCCACGCAAGGACCAGGCAAAAGGCCATGACCATCCGCGCGTGCGCGTTCATGTTCTCTCTCCCTACGGCTGCAGCATCTCCAGGACCTCGGGATTCTCCTCCTCCATGGCCAGCAGCGTGTGGCAGGTGGAGCAATCCTGGGAGATGACCTGTCCGTCGGGGGTCGTGTGCTCATCATCGTGACAGCGGAAGCACCCTGGGAAATCGGTGTGCCCCAGGTGGTTGGTGTAGGTCCCCCAGGCCACGTTCATGGCCGGAAAGACGTTCCGCCCGTAGACGTCTGCCAGGACGCCGGCTGCCTGCGTCACCCGCGCCGGCTCAACCTCGGGATAGGCCTCGGCGTAGAAGGTGGTCAGCGCCTCCGTGATCTTCTCCCGGGCCTCGGCGTGAGACGGGTAGTCGCCGCGCAACGCACGCAGCCCCTCACGCCTCAGGAACGGCAGGCTCCGGTCCAGACGCCCGTTCTGCAACGCCCGGTCCATCTCGGCCTCGGGCATGCTGAAGGTGTGGCTGGGCCGGTTGTGGCAGTCGACGCAATCCATGACCCGCCAGTCGCCCGTGGCCTCCTCGGTGCCCTCCTTGCTGAAGACCTTCACCGAGCCGTCGGGAAGGGTCAGCTCCACGTCGCCGATCATGTCCCGGCTCTCGTCGGAGCGGTAGCGGATCTGGATCCCTGGATCCACGTGCCAGTGGATCCCGTGGGAGAGCCGTCCTTCCACGCCACCCACCCGGAGCAGGAGCACCGTCTTGAGCTCGGTGTTGGGCTCATCGGAGGAGAAATGGGTCTTGACCCAGAGGCGATCCCCCACGAACTTGGTGGGCCAGTGGCACTGCTCGCAGGTCTCCCGCGCCGGGCGCAGGTGGTGGATGGGGGTGGGGATGGGGCGCTGGTAGAGATCCAGGCTCACCGACACCACCTGCCAGGCCCCGGACAGCTTGGACTTGACGAACCAGTCGGCCCCCGGGCCGATGTGGCACTCCACGCACTTGACCCGGGAATGGGGGGAGTCCTGGTAAGCGGCGAACTCGGGCGCCATGACGCTGTGGCAAGCCTGGCCGCAGAACTCGGTGGATTCCATCACCTCCACGCCCTTGAAGGTGGCGGCGGACAGGATCATGACGTTGATGAGGGTGAGGAGCAGGAAGGTAAGGAGCAGCCGCCGGGTCTGATTGCGGTTCAGGTCGATGACCGGGTAGGCCGACGGCGCCCGTCCCTCCTGGTACGCCCGCCAGGAGCGGCGGCGATCCAGCAACACCCCCAGGGGGATGAGGACCAGTCCAGCCAGGAAGCAACCGGGCAGCACCAGGTAGGCCAGGATCCCAACGTACGGGTTCCCGTGCATCCCCACCGCCTCCAGGCCGATGAGGCCCAGGATCAGGGCGGCGCTGGCGGAGGTCAGGGCCACGCCGAGCAGGCCGAGGGGGTGGCGGGTCAGGACGAAGAAGAGTCGCGGCATGGACGAACTCCTGTGGCGCCGCCGCCGGCCATGGCCTCTGGCGCCGGCGGGGTGCAGGGAAAGGGAGTCTTGCAATTTCCAGGCCCCGGGCGGGAGTGGAGATCACGAAGGATCACAGGGCCTCACCGGCTTCGGCGCCCCGGAGGTGGGAGAGGGTCCACGGGAACCTGGACAGCTGCGCCAGATGCCGCACCCCTGCGTGGGGGGGCGCAACGGGCGCCTCAGCGCTCCCGGTCGAGCATGTGGGCCGCCAGGTCGGCCAGCCGCGCCGAGAAGCCCCACTCGTTGTCGTACCAGACCAGCAGCTTCGCCATGCGGCGGTCCAGGACCATGGTGCTCTCGGCGTCCACGATGGCCGAGTGGGGATCCCCGATGATGTCCCGGGAGACCAGGGCCTCGTGGGAGACCCGCAGCACCCCCCGTAGCGGAGGGGAGGCCGCCGCCCGCTCCAGGGCGTCGTTGACCTCGCTGGCGGTGGCGTCGGCGCCCAGGAGGGCGACGATGTCGGTGACGGAGCCGTCGGGCACCGGGACGCGGAGCGCCAGGCCGTCCATGCGCCCCTCCAGCTCGGGCAGGACCCGGGCCGTGGCCCGGGCGGCGCCGGTGGTGGTGGGGACGATGGAGAGGGCCGCCGCCCGGCCCCGCCGGCGCTTGCGCGTGGGCTGGTCCATGAGGGACTGGCTCGAGGTGTAGGCGTGCACCGTGCTGATCATGAGCCGCTCCACCCCCCAGGTGGCGTGGAGGACCCGGGCCACCGGCGCCAGGGACTTGGTGGTGCAGGAGGCCATGGAGACCACCTGGTGGGTGGCGGGATCGTAGCTTTCGTGGTTGATCCCCACCACCAGGGTGGCGTCGGCGTCGTCGGACGGCGCCGAGATGATGACCCGGGAGGCGCCGCCCTGGAGGTGGCGCGCAGCCTGCCCCCGGGGGCGAAAGGCGCCGGTGCACTCCAGGACCAGGTCGGCTTTCAGCTTTCCCCACGGGATGTCGGCGGGATCCTGGTGGGAAGAGAAGGGAATGCTCGCTTCGTCCACCGTGAGGCGGCCCGGGGCGTGGCTCACCTTGCGCGGGTACCAGCCGTGCACCGAGTCGTACTTGAGGAGGTAGGCCAGGTCGCCCAGATCGGCCAGGTCGTTGATGCCGGTGACCTGGAAGCGGCCGCTGGCCAGCAGGACCTTCACGGCGCAGCGGCCGATTCGCCAGAAGCCGTTGATGCCGACGCGCAGGGGCTCCATGGGCGCGGAGGCTACACCATGGGGCGGGAGCCGTCTTCCCCGGGCCATGCAGCCCGGCGGGTGGGTGAGGTGATCCATCGGCGCCCGGATGCCCCCGGAATCATGGTGGAAATGCCCCAGATCCTGGGTGAGGAGGCTCAGGTCGGGCCCTCTAGGGGGGAAGTCGGGCGGTACCGGCCCGGGCATGCCCCTTGCACTTTTCGTGATCGCGCTGCGGCGCCTGTCACCCGCACGCCGGAGGAAGCGATGGCTCCATCCTGGGAAGGCGCCCGCCGGCAGATCCTGGTCCGCCTGGAGGAAGTCGGCCGGCTCATCGAGAAGGAGGACGAGGGCGGGGTCCTGGCCCTGATCAACCAGAAGGACGAGTTCTGCGAGGCCGCCGAGGACCGCCGGGCCGCCGCGCCGCCCCCCCGCCGCGATGACTCGGTCTGCGACTTCTGTGAGGGGTTCCTGCAGAGCGGGGGGTGCGTCGGCATGCTGGCCCGCATCAACCACGCGGTCATGGCCGGCGACTGGGACGAGGCCAGGCGGGTGAACGATGACTACATCCGCTGGGTGCAGGGCCTGGAACTCCATGGCTGACCCGGCCGGCGGCAGGTGAGGGCATGGCGAGCTCCAAAGGAGGGCCGGGGATGCCGCCGAGGGCCTACGAGGCCTTCGTGGCCCGGTTCCCGGGCATGGGCGCGGCCTGGGAGGCCCTGCGGCGCGCCGAGGCCGAGGCGGGGCCGCTGGATGCCCGCACGGTGCGGCTGATCAAGCTGGCCATCGCCGTGGCCCGGGAGGCGGAGGGGGCGACCCACTCGGCGGTGCGCAAGGCCCTGGCGGCCGGCGTGAGCCGTGACGAGATGGAACAGGTGGTGGCCCTGGCGGCCAGCACCATCGGTCTGCCGGCGGCGGTGAAGGCGCACCGCTGGGTGGTGGAACGGCTGGACTGAGCTGGAGGGGAGCCATGGCCAAGGAGCGGATCCTCATCCTGGAAGACGAGAAGCTCATCCGTTGGTCCATCCGGGAGATGCTGCAGCGCGAGGGGTTCAGGGTCCAGGAGGCCGCCACCGGGCAGGAGGCCCGGGAGATCCTGGGCGACGAGGAGTGCGACCTCCTGCTGCTGGACTACCGGCTGCCCGACACCACCGGCATCGAGATCCTGGAGTGGGCCAGGCAGGAGCAGCCCGAGCTCAGTGTCATCATGATGACCGCCTACGGCACGGTGGAGACCGCCGTACAGGCCATGAAGCTGGGGGTGTTCGACTACCTCACCAAGCCGGTGCACCTGGACGAGCTGCTGGTGCAGGTCCAGAAGGCCCTGGAGACCACCCAGCTGCGCCGGGAGGTCCACCGGCTGCGCAGCGAGCAGCGTGCCATCCGGGGCGAGATCCATCTCATCGGCCGCAGCCCGGCCATGCGGGAGGTCATCGGACTCATCGACAAGATCGTGGCGAGCCAGGCGAGCACCGTGCTCCTGGAGGGGGAGAGCGGCACCGGCAAGAACCTGGTGGCCAAGGCCATCCACTACGGGAGCGCCCGGGCCGAGCGTCCCTTCGTCACCATCACCTGCTCGGCCATCACCGAGACCCTGCTGGAGAGCGAGCTGTTCGGCCACGAGCGCGGCGCCTTCACCGACGCCAAGCTGCAGAAGAAGGGCCTGCTGGAGCTGGCCGACGGCGGCACGGCCTTCATGGACGAGATCGGGGAGATGGGCCCCTCCATGCAGGCGAAGCTCCTGCGGTTCCTGGAGGACCGTGTGTTCAAGCGGGTCGGGGGCACCCGCGACATCCACGTGGACGTCCGTGTCATCGCCGCCACCAACCGCAACCTGGAGCAGGCGGTGAGGGAGGGGCGTTTCCGGGAGGATCTCTACTACCGGCTCAAGGTGATCCCCATCACCCTGCCTCCGCTGCGGGAGCGCCGGGAGGACGTGCCGCTGCTGGTGCAGCACTTCCTGGACCACTACAACCGTGAGTTCCACAAGTCGACCCGGCACGTGTCGTCGGCGGCCCTGGAGCTGCTGGTGAAGCACCCCTGGCACGGCAACATCCGCGAGCTGAAGAACGTCATCGAGCGCATCATGATCCTGGAGGACAAGGCATCCATCGAGGCCATCGACCTGCCAGGAACGCTGCGCACCGAGCCGGCGGTGGGTCCCGCGGCCGCGGCCGAGCGGCCCCGGACATCGCTTCCGGTGGGCAGCATGACCCTGGACCAGATGGAGAAGGAGGCCATCCGGGCCGCCCTGGAGCGCACCGGGCAGAACCAGGTCCAGGCGGCCAGACTGCTGGGTATCACCCGGGACACACTTCGCTACCGGGTCAAGAAGTTCGGTCTCGGGCACGCCCTGCGGGCCTGAAGACGGGAGGCACGCATGAGGGCGCTGGAGCAGCTGAAGAACGAGCATCGCAGCATCGAGCGGGTCTTGCAGGCGCTGGGCGGTCTCTGCCGCAGGCTAGAGGCGGAAGAGGCGGTGCCGGCCGAGCCCCTGGGCCAGGTCATCGAGTTCATCCGGTCCTACGCCGACGGCTGCCACCACGACAAGGAGGAGAAGCACCTGTTCCCGCTGCTGGAGCGCAGCGGACTGCCCCGGGAGGGGGGACCCACCGGCGTCATGCTGCGGGAGCACGAGATGGGGCGCGAGCTGGTGCGGGAGATGGATGCCGCCCGCGCCGCCCTCCAGTCCGGGGAGGCCGGCGCCGGCCGCCGCTTCGCCGTGGCGGGGCGCGGCTTCATCGACCTGCTCACCGCCCACATCCACAAGGAGGAGACGGTACTGTTCCCCATGACCGAGCGGGTGCTGGATGCAAGCGCCCTGGGTGATCTGGACGCGGCGTTTGGCCGCGTCCAGGAGGAGTTCGGCGAGGCGACGCACACTCGCTACCGGGAGATGTCCCGAGCCCTCATGCGGGAATGGGGCGACTAGGGTGCCGCCATGCGTCTGAGCAGCCGCATCCACCTGCCCCGCGAGCACGGGGCCTGGGGGATGTTCCTGGTCCCGTGGCTGGCGGGGGCGCTCACGGCCCGCGGCCTGCCGCCGGCGGCGATGCTGCTGGCGCTGGCGGGGCTGCTGGCCTTCGTGGCGCGCCAGCCGCTGACGACCTGGCTGCGGGCCCGCCGGCGCCGGCGCCAGGCCGGATCGGCGGCGGCTTACGCCGCCGGTTACGCCGGCGCGGCCCTGGTGCTGGGCGCGGCCGGGATCGGGCTGGGGCCAACCCGGCCGCTGCTGGCGGTGGCCGGCGCCGCCGCGGTGCTGGGGGGGATCCACCTGGCCCAGGCGGCGCGGCTGCGCGAGCGCACCCTCCCCGGGGAGCTGGTAGCGGTGACGGGCGGAGCCCTGGCGGCGCCGGCGGCCCACCTGGCCGGTGGCGGCGGCTCACTGACGGCGCTTATCCTGTGGCTGCTGTGCGCCCTCTACTTCGCCAGCAGCGTCTTCTACATCAAGCTGCGGGTGGGCACGGCCCACCCGGGGGCCACGGGCGATCCGGAGGGGCTGTGGCGGCGCTGCGCCGCCTACCACGGCTTCCTGGTCCTGGCCCTGGGACTCCTGCTTCTGGCGGGGCAGGTCAGCCTGGCGGTGGGCCTGGCCTTCGCGGCGGTGGTGGCCCGGGCCGCCTGGTTCCTGGCGCGTCCCCACCCCGGGCTCAACCTCCGGCGGCTTGGTCTGCTGGAGGTGGCCTACTCGGCCGGGTTCCTCATCTTCCTGGTGGCGGGCATCCCCGGCGCCTCGTGAGCCGCACGGACCCGTCTGTCCTCCCTCCGCGGCGTGTCAGAAGCGGAAGGTGGCCATGACGTAGCCCCAGACCGAGTCGTCGCCGCGCAGTGAGGTGGGCGCCCCGCCGGTGGTGCCGCCGGCCGCGAAGGCATCCTCGGGGACCTCGCCGGCGAAGAAGGCCGACAGTCCCGCCATGAGCTGGAACTCCCCGTGGGCGAACTTGAGGGTGAGGTCGAGCTCACGGCCGAGGTCGTTTCCCGCCCCTCCCCCGGGCAGGCCGTCCAGGATCGTGGCGCCGCCGGCGTTGGACCAGCGCCCGGCCGGGTCCTGAAGCCGGAGATGGTGGAGGTCGGCCTGCAGGGCGATCCGGGGCGTCACCTGCAAGCCGAAGCGGACGTACAGATCCTCGATGTTGCGCCAGCCTGCGTAGTCCATGTAGCCGTAGAAGGCGTGGTTGGTGGGGAACAGGTTGAGGAACTCCTCGCTGTCGCCGTCGGCCGGGTCGCCGTCGCCGGAGGCGGCGTCGTATCCCACCGCCAGAGACGGCTTGCGCGGGGCGTGGAAGGTGTACTGCAGACGGCTGGCCAGGGCCCAGGCCGAGTGGTCATCGGTGGCCGCGTCGCCGGTCTGCCTCGCCAGCTCGACCATGTAGCTCCAGGCCGCGGCCTTGCCGTGCAGGCGGGCGCCCAGGGTGGCAATGCGGGTCTGATCGGTGCCCGCGGCGAGGATCTCGCCGGCCTGGTTCCTGCCGTCCCGGAGGTAGAAGCCATAGATGTCCACCTGGCTGGCCGGATGGGCCTTGCGCGTGGCGGCGTAGATCCCCAGGAAGTCCTGGTTGCGCGAGGCGCTGCCCCGGTCGGCGGTGCGGGTCACGAAGGCGTCCAGGTCGTAGGCTGCCCGCTCCCAGCGGGCCAGGGCTCCGTCGAAGGACCGCCCCACGTTGTCCCAGCCGAAGGCGCCCACCAGGCGCTCCTCGCCGTAGCTCAGCTCCTGGCGACCCAGGCGCAGGGTGAACCGGCCCGGTCCGGAGCGCCACTGGACGTACCCCTGGTGCAGGTCCAGGTTTTCCTCGTTGCTGGCGGTGGAGGCCTCCTCGCCGAAGCGGCGCGAGTCCTGGGCCTGGACATAGGCCGACAGCCGGTCCCGGGTGAAGGAGAGTCCCAGGCGGAAGCGGTTGAGAATCAAGGACTCGCTGTCGTCCAGATCCGAGTTGAAGTCCCGGTTCTCGCGCACCTCGGGCCGCAGGCGCGCCTCGAGATCGATGCCCACGTCGGTCCCCTCGCGCCCGCCGGCGGCCAGGCCCAGGGACCAGCCCAGCGCCAGGGCCAGGGTGACCACAGAGAGAGAACGGAGGAGCAGGAGACGGCGGAGGGGGTGCATCGTCGACCTCGGGCCCCGGAGGTGGGGCGGGAGGAGCTAGGCGGCGGCCTGGCGGCGCGCCGCCCGGAGCTCGCGGTTGAACCGGTAGCTGAACATGCGGCGCATGAGCTTCAGGCGCAGCTCGCCGGCCCAGAACCGGTTGGGGTTGTGCTGCAGCCAGCGGGCCTCCTCGGGCAGCATGACCAGAGAGACGTGAACGTTGGGTGCGATGCCGATGGGCAGCCCCTTCTCCATGCAGGCCTCGTAGAGGCGCTGGAACACCGGGATCATCTCCTCGGTCCGGGGCGGCGGCAGGTGGGCATAGTCGGTGCCGGCCAGGGGCCGGAACACGCAGACGGTGGGCACCGCCCCCACGCTGGTGATCCAGTCGATGGCGGCGATGGAGTCCTCGGCAGGCTCCAGCCCGGCGATGATCTCGCCATTGGTCACCCAGGGCTCGAAGCTCCGGCCGGTGCCGCCCACCTCGTTGGCGCAGTACTCCACCGCCTCCAGGTACCGGTCCAGGCCGTACTGGCGGTGCTTGCCCGGGCAGACCGTCTCGAACCGATCGCGGTTGAAGATCTCGAAGCAGAACGAGACGCGGTTGACGCCCATGCGGCGCAACTCCTTGTAGCGGGCCAGGTCGTGGTGGGGGGGCGTCTGCACGCCGATGAGAAGGTTGGTCTCTTCCTTGACGCGGACGATGTACGGTTCCAGGATGTCCAGGTAGGTGTCGCCCTCGTAGTGGCCGGTGTTGAAGTCCACGTACGTGAGCCCCGACTCCTCCCGGGCCGCCCGAACCACCTCCAGGACCTCCTCCACCGACTTCTCGTCGGCGTCGTCCACCCCCAGATTGAGGCCCACCGAGCAGAAGCGGCACTGCTCCTTGGGGTCTTCCAGCCAGTACTCGCAGACCTTGGCGGGGTAGACCCCCAGGTAGGTCCCCTGGAGGGAGCCGATGCGGGTCATGGGCTTGCCCGTGCTGGTCTTGCGCCGGTACCAGGCCGGCTGGGGGGAGAGGCGGATGGGAGCCACGGCGCCCAGCTCGTCGTGATCGATCCAGAAGCGGTCGTGGCGGTAGCGCAGGGTGTAGGGCGACTCCTTGGCAAACGGCTCGGTGACCGGCACGTTGGTCCACAGTCCGCCGGGGAGGACCGCCTCCAGCCCCGATCCCAGCCCGGCCCGGGTGCGCAGGATCTTGCGCCCCCCGTGCTCCTCCACCAGGGAGTGGTCGTCCATACGGATCCCCTGGCAGTAGAGATCGAGCTTGAGGAGCCCTGGGTTCCTGCGGACGTCGGTTTCCATGAACGGCCTCCGGGCGTCAGGACGGGTCGGGACGGATCAGACGCAAAGTGTACGCCGGCGCCGTGGGTGCAGCCAGCCGGGATGGGGAGGAACGGGACCATCTTGGTCCCCTTTCAGGTCAGGCTCGGGGCATTCGGGGCAGGGAGCGGCCGCCGCTGGGCCCGGTGCTGCCGGCATGATTGCGGCGGCTGGAGATGAGCCGCTCCAGCGTCGCCTCCCGCAGCACGCTGGCGATGCGGGACTGGACATCCTGCCAGACCACGTCGGCGGGGCAGTACGCCGAGTGATCGCAGTTGTCGGGATCGGGGGCGCAGGCGATGAGGGACAGGGGGCCGTCGATGGCCTCCACCACCTCCAGCAGATTGATCGCCTCGGTGCTCCGGGCCAGGGAGAAGCCGCCGCCGCTGCCCCGGGTGGAGCGCAGCAGGCCGGCCCGCACCAGCGCCTGCAGGATCTTGGCGATGAACTCGGAGGGGATCTGCTGCACCCGGGCGATGTCCCGGCGCAGCGCCACCGTCTCCTCGGGAAGGGAGGCGATGTGGATCATGGCGCGGATGGCGTAATCGGCGCCCTGGGTGAGACGGAGTGCCATGGCCTCCTGGATTCTACTACAGGTCGGCCGGGCTCAGCCCTGGCAGGGACAGAGCGTTGAACAGGAGCTTGAAAGTGCGCAGGGGCTGGGCCCTGTGCTGGGCCCGGAAGCCGATGAGGACGACCCGACCCTTGCCGACGCTGAGATCCACCACCGCGGCCCGACGCTCCAGCAGGCCGCCGCCGTGGAGGTAGCCGCTCATGAGGATGTCCCGCTCGTCGCCGGGGTAGCGGGCCACGACCCGGCGCTGGAAGCGCCCGTCGGGGAGGTGGGTGGCGAAGGCGGGGGAGTCGGCGAAGTAGGCCGCCTCCCGGGCGCGCAGGCCGAACGCCAGGGGGTGGGCTGTGTCCACCTCCACCTGGAGCATGGCCCCGGGGCACAGGAAGCGGTCCTCCTTGACCCCGGCCAGGACGTTGGTCACCGGCAGTCCCAGCAGCGAGATGAGGTAGTCGGCGGAGGAGTCCAGGGCGACGACGGTGCCCCCCTCCTCGGTGATCCAGCGCTTCAGGTGCTCGCCCCCCTCCTCGCCCAGGCCCCCGGCGTAGCGCGGCGGCAGCGGCTCGAAGCGGCGCGCGCGCTCCTCGTCGGCGGGCTTCCCCTCGGCGAGGATGTCCTTGTCCACGTCGGGCAGCAGGAGGAGATCCAGCTTGCGGGCGAAGGAGCCGTCGCGGATGGCCTCGTTGGCCACCGAGGTGTAAGGGAAGCCGTACTGCTCCAGGACGAAGCGGGTCCAGCCCTCGTCCATGCTAGCCACCCAGGGCTTGTACAGGCCGATGCGCACCGGCGCCAGGCGCCACGCCGGGCCACCTGGCCTCGCCTCCAGCCGGCGCAGCGGCACGCGCAGCTCCGCCGCCAGGGCGGCGACCTTCGCCGCCGCCTTCCCCTGCGCCGGGATGTAGATGTCGCCGGCCCGCCCGCCCGCCGGCGCCTCCCTGAGCCAGTAGACCGGGTGGCCCGCCGCCAGCAGGGCGTTGGTGAGGCGGAAGGCCGAGTCGGCGGCGTGAGAGACCAGGTGCCCCGCGGCCCCGGACGCGGCAGCGGCGGTGGGCGATGATCCGGGCGCCGTCGCCGCGGCATGGTCGGCCCGCGCGGTCATCCCCGCCCCGGCCAGGATCTCGTCCCAGGGCGCGGCCGCAAGCGGCTCCAGGTTCTCCGGCAGCGGGCCCGTCGCCTCCTGCACCTCCACGCCCATGGCCAGGGGCAGCGACCAGGAGGTGACGTCGTAGGGGGGGAAGATGGGACCGCCCTCGTAGGGGATCACCTCAGGGTAGCGCTGGGGGCGCAGCATGGTGAGCAGGAAGGGTCGGTAGGGCTGGGCGGCGGGGATGACCACGGTGCCAGCGGGGTAGAGGGCCAGGCCGTCCTGGAAGGGGCTCACCGCCCGCCGCGCCTCGACGCCGTGCAGCAGGAGGAGATCCACCAGCTTCCCGGCGGCCACCGGGTCGTGCTGCTCCGGCGGGATGAGGAAGCCCGATGGGGCCTCCACCCGCCCGCGGGCCATCTGCTCCGAGGCGAGGCGGTGCATGTTCCGCAGCAGCGTGCGCCGCTCCCGGGCGCAGGTCTCCAGCAGGCTGAGGGTGGCGATCCGCTCGTAGTCCATGATGTCCCGCAGGCGCCACCAGCCCCCGGGCCAGGGCGTGGGATAGTTGGCCCGCCGGCCGTACTCGGGCAGCCCCTTCTGGCCTCCCCGGAGCTCACCTGGCTCCACGTAGACCGGGGTGGCGATGCGGGCGGAGGCCACCTCGGTGAGCAGGCCGGTGACGTTCTTCCACCACGCGGTGTTGCGGGTGCCGCCAGGCCAGTAGCTGTCGAAGAGCATGTTGCTGCCCACCCCCAGCTTGCCCGCCTCCTCCAGGCGCAGGGCCATGGCCGTCCCCAGCAGGTCGGCCTGCCGGAAGACGAGGGAGTCGATCTCGGGGGCCAGGGGATCGGTCTGGGGCGGCACGAACATGCGCGGCCCGGTGCGCCCCATCTGGTGCTCGTCCACGAACACCTGGGGGAACCAGCGGTGGTAGAGGACGTGGTTGACCACCCGGCTCTCGGCCTGGGTGAGCATGTAGAAGTCCCGGTTGTTGTCGTGGCCGACATAATGATGGTAGAGCCACGGCATGGGCCCCCCCTCGTGCTCGGTCCCCAGGTGCTCCAGGTACCAGTCGCGCACCAGGATCTGGCCGTCGGGGTTGATGGAGGGCATGAGCAGCAGGATGACCTCCTCCAGCCACCCCTCCACCTCCGGGTCGCGGGAGGCGGCCAGCTCGTGCACCAGCTCCGGCGCCATCTGGGTGCAGCCCACCTCGGTGGCGTGGATGGTGCAGGTCACCAGGACGACGGCTTTCCCCTCCTCCACCAGGGCGGCGGCGCCCTCCGGGGAGAGGCCCTCCGGCCGGGCCAGGCGCCGGGCGATCTCCCGGTAACGCTCCAGGCGCTGCTGGTTGGCGGCAGAGGTGACCACCACCACAACCATCTCGTTGTCCAGGGTGGAGCGGCCGGCGCTCTCCACGCTCACCCGGTCAGAGGCGGCGGCGACAGCGCGCATGTAGGCCACCACGTCGGGATAGGAGGCCAGCGTGCGATCCGCCCCCAGGGGATGGCGGAAGAAGGCCTGGGGGTCGGGGAGGGCTGCTCCCGGTGCCGCGGCCAGGGCAGCGCCCCAGGGGGGAGACACGAGCAGGGAGAGGAGGAGGATCGCCAGGCACAGCCCGGTGCGGAGCATCGTTCTGTGTGGAGCGCCCTGCACGGGATCGCACTCTACAGGCGGGCCCCAGCCGGCGCAAGCGTCAGCGCTGGTCGCCGTACCAGTAGGACTGGATGAACGCGTCGGCGGTGGGGCGGCCCAGCAGGACACTCATGGCCACCCGGGGCATCTCGCGGAAGTAGTGCCAGTCGCCGTACCGGTCGAACTTGCGGGTGGAGGCGATGGCCTTGGCGCCGCGTGGGCGCCCCAGGCGCCGTCCGCTGGCCCGGCCATGGCGGCGCAGGGCCAGGAGCAGGCCCAGGTCCTCGGCGATGAGTCGGCCCTCGTCGTAGCCACCCACCGCAAAAAAGTCCTCCCGGCGGCAGAAGACCACGCCGGTGTCCATGCGCAGGATCCAGATGAGGGGCAGCAGGCAGGCGTAGGACAGGGCCAGCCCCGCCGACCAGCGCTCCAGCTTCACCCCGGTGGCGCCGGCCACCAGCCGCCGGGACGCCAGGGCGCGGTGGATGACATTGAAGGTCTCGGGGTGGATGCGGGTGTCGGCGTCCACGAAGGCGAGGATGTCACCACGGGCCTGGCGGGCGCCGGCGTTGCGCACGGCGGCGATGACGCGCTTCTCCTCGCGCAGGACCCGGGCCCCCGCGGCGGTGGCGACGGCGGCGGTGGCGTCGGTGGAGGCGTTGTCTACCACCAGCACCTCCACCGCCGCGGCGCCGCCGGCGTAACGCTCCCGGGCCGCCGCCACCGAGGTCAGCAGTGCAGGCAGCAGCCGCTCCTCGTTGCGCGCCGGCACGACGAGGGAAAAGCGGGGCTGGACGTCGGCGGGAAGCAGGGTGGGGACCGGTGGCATGGGTGGCTGGCTCCAGGGTGATGATAGGTTCCGGTCTGCGGGCGCACCAGCCGGCGGCGCCCCTGCCGCGGGCGGTGGAGCCGGGGTGGCATGCCCCCCCGGGGGGTGGCCTAACGGGCGGCCACCACCGGGGTGCTGTCCAGGGCGCGGGAGGAGCTGAGCTCGAAGTCGGCCGAGGCCCAGGCCTTCCGGAAGCGCGCCTCGATCTCGGCTGCCGCATCCCCCTTCCCCTGGGCCTTCAGGGCCTGCATGAGCCCGAACAGGGCCCAGCCGTTCTCCGGGTGGTCGTTGAGGTCCTCCCAGTAGATGACCTCGGCCTCACGGGGGAGCCCGGCCTGGAGAAGGACAGCCCCCAGGGAGTGGCGCACCGGGTAGTGCCAGTCGTCGGGCTCGGTGTAGATGAGGGCATCGTGCAGGCGCACCGCCTTGCTCAGGCGGGCGATGGCGGTGTCGTAGTCCGCTGTCCGGGCGGCCAGCTCTCCGGCCAGGACGTGGGGGGCGATGGCCAGCACATCGGCGGCGGTGTTGGCGGAGAAGGAGGCAGGCACGTTCTCCAGCTCGGGGTTGTCCACGATGGCCTCCAGGCCGGCCAGCTCCTGCCGGGCCCTGTCCAGCTCGCCCTTGCCCACGAAGGCCATGCCCCGGGTGTAGTGACGCACGCCGCGGGTGAAGAGGGAATCGTGGGGCACCGGCGCCAGGGCCAGGATCTCGTCCCACTTCCCGAACCGCACCAGGGCGTACTCGTGGGCCACCAGAAAGCCCTGCAGGAAGGGCATCTGCTCCAGAGCCTCCACCGGGATGGCGTCCCGCGTCTTGCGTGCCGCCTCGATGGCCACGTGGCTCTGACCGGCCATCTCGGCCCCGAACCACTTGAAGTGAATATTGTGGGGGTAGTAGCCCAGCGGATAGATCCCCTGGGCGCGGCACTGGGCGATGTAGTCCTCGTCGGCGGCGATGGCCAGGTCGTTGGCCCGGATCACGTCCTCGTAGCGGCCGACCCGCTGGTAGATGTGGCCGGGCATGTGGACCAGGTGGCCGGCGGCGGGGGCCAGGGGGAGCAGGGCATCGGCAGCGGCCTCGGCGCGCTCGGGCGTCCGGGTCGGCTCCCAGAGATGGATCCAGTAGTGGAGCGCGCCGGGATGCTCGGGATTGGCCTCCATGACCCGCGTCAGCAGCTCCACGATGGTGCCGGTGTCCGGGTAGGGCTGGTTGTCCCGGGTCCAGTAGTTCCAGGGGCGCAGGTCCATGAGGGCCTCGGCAGCCATGGTGGCGGCGTCCAGGTCCTGGGGGTACTTGCGGGCCAGGCGGACCATGGCCTCGGCATAGGCCTTGTCGTTGGCCATGCGATCGCCGGTATCCCCGGTGTAGCGGGTGGCCAGGGCGTCGATCCAGTCCCGCTCCCGGGGGGAGGCCTTCTTCTTGAGGTCGACGGCCTTCCGGGCCAGCTCCAGCGCCTTCGCCTCGTCATCGGGGTTCATGGGGACATTGATGTTGGGCCCCAGCACCAGGGCCTGGCCCCAGTAGGCCATGGCGCAGTCCGGATCCAGGCGGGCGGCCTCGGCGAAGGCCCGAAAGGCCTCGGCGTGGTTGAAGCCGTAGGCCAGGTTGACCCCCTGGCTCACGAAGAGCTGGGCGTCCTTGGAACGGGTGGTGACCGGGAAGGCGTGCTTGCCCACGTTCATGAGGCGGGGCGCCAGTGCGCCGGTGGGGCCTGGCTGGGCGGCCTTCTCGTCCCGGGCGTAGTGCTGGTGGTTGGGGAGCTTGTCCTGGGCGCCCGCGGCGCCCGATCCCAGGGCCAGCCCGGCCGCCAGCAGGACCAGCGGGCGCATGCGATGGGTCGGTCTTCTCTGCGTCACGAGATCCTCCAGTTCCGCGGCCGAACGTCGCGGGGCCGGGGCCGACCCCCGCGCCGTCCGGCCAGCGCGCATCGCCGATCAGCTTTGACGCCGCCGACGCTCAACACGGCCGCACTCATACCCGTGCCCTCAGGGGAAGTCAACCCCTCCTCCGGCCACGGCATGGGGAGACGGGAGGCGCGTGGCATCGCGCCCCGGCGGAAGGGCGCCGGGCTGGCAAGGGAGGGGCAGATCCCCCAGGCCACGGGACCTGGGGGATGGCAATGGCAGGTGGCGCGACGGCACGTTGCTTGCACTGCACGGGGGCAGCGGCAGATCGACCGCGCGAGGGCGACCATGGCCACACATCGCATCAGACCGCCCGGGGCCGAGGGTCTCGAGCTCACCTTCAACGGCCGCACCCTGACCCTTCCACTGACGCAGGGGAGCGAGGGGGAGACGGCCATCGACATCCGCAACCTGCGCGGGAGCCTGGGGCTTGTCACCCTGGATCCCGGCTACGCCAACACCGGCTCCTGCCGGAGCCGCATCACCTTCATCGACGGCGAGAGGGGAATCTTGCGCTACCGCGGCTACCCCATCGAGGAGCTGGCGGAAATGAGCTCGTTTCTGGAGGTGGCCTGGCTGTTGAGCCAGGGTGAACTGCCGACCCGGCAGGAGCTGGAGGGGTTCACCTCCCGGATCAAGCGCCACACCATGCTCCACGAGGACCTCAAGCGCTTCTTCGGCGCTCTGCCCAAGAGCGGGCACCCCATGCCCGTCTGCGCGGCGGCGGTGGGGGCCCTCACCACGTTCTATCCGGAGCTGGAGCGTGAGGATCAGGCCGATGAGTGCATCATCCGCCTGCTGGCCAAGATGCCCACCATCGCGGCCTGCTCCTACAAACACTCCCTGGGCCAGCCGTTCATCTATCCACGCAACGACCTGGACTACGCATCCAACTTCCTGCACATGATGTTCGCCACACCGTGCGAGGAGTACATGCCGGATCCCGTCGTGGCCAGGGCCCTGGACTTGCTGCTGGTCCTGCACGCCGACCACGAGCAGAATTGCTCCACAAGCACCGTCCGCCTCGTGGGCAGCTCCCACGCCAACTTGTTCGCCAGCATCGCGGCGGGCATCAGCGCCCTGTGGGGACCGCTTCACGGCGGGGCCAACCAGCGGGTCATCGAGATGCTGGAGCGGATAGCCCGGGAGGACGGCAGCGCCGAGGAGTTCGTTCGCCGGGCCAAGGACCGTGACGACACGGTCCGCCTCATGGGGTTCGGCCACCGGGTCTACAAGAGCTATGACCCTCGTGCCAGCATCCTCAAGAAGGCGTGCGCGGACGTCATCGACCGCCTTGGGCGGCCCAGCAGGCTCCTGGACATCGCCATGCGCCTCGAGGAGATCGTGCTGGAGGACGACTACTTCGTCAGCCGCAGGCTCTATCCCAACGTGGACTTCTACTCCGGCATCATCTACAAGGCCATCGGCATCCCGGAGAACATGTTCACGGCCATGTTCGCCATGGGAAGGCTCGCCGGATGGATCGCCCAGTGGCAGGAAATGCGCAAGGACCCTGACTTTCGCATCGGGCGGCCCCGGCAGATCTACATCGGGCCCACCAGGCGGCGCTACCAGCCCATGGAGGAGCGGCGGGAGCAGCGCTAGCCGCAGGAGCACCTACCGACCCGGGCCCGGCCGGCAGGGCCGGATCCAGCCACGGCCGGGGTGCGCAAATTCACCCAGCGTGGTGACTTGACCCTGCCCGAAGCCGACGGCGGCCGCTGGATGGGGCACGCAGGGCGCAAGGCGGCCGACGCGAGCCCGTGGCACCCCCCTTGCACACTCCGGTGGGGGAGCCAGTGGCCGCCGGCACGCGTCTCCGGATGGATGGCTCCCTGGCAGGCCGGATGCGCCCCGGGAGCCGGAGCGGCCCAGGGGAGGGACAGACCCATGGTGCACAGGCGACTCACCGCCATGGAGGCGGTTGCCCTGGCGGTCCGCTCGGAGATCGAATCCACCCACCTTTACGGCCGGCTGGCGGAGCGGGTGAAGAACACGGCCGTGCGCGACGTGCTGCTGGAACTGCAGGCCGACGAGGAAAAGCACCAGGAGCACCTCATGGCTCTTTACAGGAAGATGCTGGGAGGCCAGGAGCCCTCCATTCCGGCCGGGGACGGCCGGGAGAAGGACGTGAAGCTCGACCCCGAGGCTAGCTACGTGGAGGTGATCACCGCGGCCCGGGACAAGGAGCGGTCCTCGGAGGAGTTCTACAAGCGTGCCGCCGAGACCGTCCTCGACTACAAGACGCGGATGTTCTTCCTGGATGTGGCGGAGCAGGAGAGGCATCACGCCTCGGCTCTGCAGAGCCTGCTGGACCAGCTGCAGGAGGATCCGCTCTGCTTCGATCGGGAGGACATGGACCCCTTCAAGGGGCTCCATGTGGGGCCATGAGGCGGGGCACGCCAGGCACCGGGGAGGACCCGGGCAGGCGGCGGCGGCCCGACGTGGCCGTGGAGGCGGGCCCTCCGGGACTCTGCCCCGAGGCGCAGGCGGACGGCGTTCCCTGCACCGAGATGGGCAAGCCCTGCGAGGTCTGCGATGCGGCCGTCCAGGACGCTGCGTGGCGTCGCCCCGGGCGCCGCGGGCGATGAGAGTGGCTCATGCGTGAGCTGCGGATACACGGCCGCGGCGGCCAGGGCGCGGTGGTCGCCTCCAAGGTGCTCGCCGCCGCACTGTTTCGCGAGGGGCGCTCGGTGCAGTCCTTCCCGGCCTTCGGTGTCGAGCGGCGCGGGGCGCCGGTGACGGCCTTTCTGCGCTTCGCCGACGAGCCGATCCTGCTGCGCTGCGAGATCACCGAGCCCGACGATCTCATCGTGCTCGACCCGACGCTGGTGGAGGCAGTGAACGTCGCGGCCGGACTCAAGCCCGCAGGCAGCATCCTGATCAACTCGGACCGTCCAGCCTCAGGCTACGGGGACCTGGCGGCCCGGTACCGAGTGGCCACGGTGGATGCCAGCGGCATCGCGCGCCGCCATGGCCTGGGCTCGAGAACCCAGCCCATCGTCAACACCGCCATCCTCGGGGCCTTCGACGTGCTCTCCGGGGTGGTGGGCATGGAAGCGGTCTGCGAGGCCATTGCCGAGGAGGTTCCCCTGCAGCAGGAGGCCAACGTCGCCGCGGCCCGGGAAGCGGCCCTGGCGCTGAGAAGCTGTCAGCAGGAGGCTGAGCATGCCTGAAGGCATTCCCCCCATCTCCATCAGCAGCACCACGACCCTCGAGAACAGGACCGGCTCCTGGAAGTACATCCGGCCCGTCTACCGGGACCGTGTCGCGCCGTGCAACGAGGGTTGTCCGGTGGGGATCGACATCGAGGGGTACATGAACCTCCTGCGCGAGGGGCATGCCGACGCGGCCTGCGATCTGCTCCTCCGTGAGAATCCGCTCCCGGCAACAACCGGCCGTGTTTGCTACCACCCGTGCGAGGTGGCCTGCAACCGGGGGCACCTGGATGGCGCGGTGTCCATTCGCGCCGTGGAGAGGATGCTGGGGGACCGGGCCCTGCAGAGGCCGCCGCCGCCTTCCGCCCAGGCCAGCGGCCGGTCGGTGGCCGTCGTCGGCTCGGGACCGGCTGGCCTGGCCTGCGCCTATCACCTGGCCCGCCTGGGCCATGCGGTCGCCGTCTTCGAGGCGGCGCCGGAGCCGGGCGGGATGCTCCGGCTGGGGATCCCGGATTACCGCCTGCCACTCAGTGTCCTGGAGGCGGAGATCGGGCGCATACGGTCCCTGGGCGTGGAGATTCACTGCGGCGTCCGCCTGGGCCGGGACATGGCCTGGAAGGAGCTGGAGCACTTCGACGCCGTCTTCCTGGCCACCGGCGCCCATCGCAGCCGGAGTCTCGAACTTGCTGGAGAGGACGTGGCGGGAGTGGAGTCGGGGCTGGACTTCCTGCGCAGGGTCAAGCTCGGGGAGCGCCCGGAGGTGGGGAAAACCGTCGTGGTGGTGGGCGGCGGCAACACCGCCATCGACTGCGCGCGGACGGCGTGGCGCCTGGGGGCCGCCCCCGTGGTCCTCTACCGCCGGACCCGGGCCGAGATGCCAGCCATCGACGAAGAGGTGGCCGAGGCCCAGCGGGAAGGGGTCGCGTTCAGGTTCCTGGCGGCGCCTGCGGGCATCGAGACCAGGGACGGCCGACTGGTGGGGCTCACCTGCGTGCGCATGGCGCTGGGCGAGGCGGACGCCTCGGGGCGACGGCGCCCGTCCCCGATCCCCGGTAGCGAATTCTTCGTGCGGGCTGACACCGTTCTCACCGCCATCGGGGAGGAGGCCGGGACGGAGAGCTGGCCCGAGGGGATCGGGGTCACCAACGGTGGCGTCACCGTGACCACCATGGGGGCCACCACCCTGGACCGCACTTTCGCCGGCGGCGACGTCATCGACCAGCCGCGCACGGTGGCCCACGCCCTCGGATCGGGCAAGCGTGCCGCCCTGGCCATTGACGCGAGGATGCGTGGGGAGGGCGCGGGCTCCTCCGTGGACGAGGCCGCCCTTCGCTATGGGCGCCTGGGGAACGTCAGCATGACCCGCTGGCGCGCCGACGACCCCATCTCCCGGAACGGAGCCACCAACGAGGTGGTCCCGTTCGAGGATCTGAACCTGGACCACTACGGGAGTGTGCCGCGCCATGAGATCGGCCTGCTGCCTCTGCAAGAGAGCCGCAGCCTCGCCGCCGAAGTCAACCCTGGGCTGCCCCGGGATCTGGCCCTGGAAGAGGCCGTGCGCTGCTTCAACTGCGGGGTCTGCAACCAGTGCGACCTGTGCATGATCTTCTGCCCCGACCTGGCGATCTCCCGGAGAGCCGACGGCACGGGCTTCTCCATTGACTACGACTACTGCAAGGGGTGCGGCGTCTGCAATGCCGAGTGCCCGCGGGGGGCCATGGCCATGACCCGGGAGGGCTTATGAAGAAAGTCATGATGGGCAATCACGCCGTCTCGCAGGGCGTGCGCCTGGCCCGCGCGGAGGTCATCTCGGCCTATCCCATCACCCCGCAGACCCA